>NZ_JBEXUP010000256.1:0-5486 GCF_040614375.1 Nonomuraea sp. NPDC005983 | reverse complement strand
GTCGAGCTGTGCGAACACGCCCGGCCCCTGGTCGAGGAGGGCGTTCAGGTCGGCGCGCGACTCCCGGAGCGTGCCGGTCACCGTGCTGAGGTCGGCCGGGGCGAAGACCGGCGACGGGGCGATCTCGGTCGGTGTGCCGGTGGCCCGGCCGTGGAACCAGGCGTTGAACCGGCGGATGAAGTCCGGATCGCGTTCGGCGATGTCGGCGAAGGTGATCCGCCAGGACCGGGCGACCAGCTGGTAGGCGAACTGGATCGGCTCGAAGTCCAGGTAGCGCTGGACGGTGTCGAAGTACCGCTCCGACAGCCGGGCCGCGTCCTGGAACTGCTCGACTCGGTCTCGCCGGGCCTTCTCGTACATCGCGAGAGCGTCCGGGATCCGGGCCGGCCGGGCGCGCAGCTGGGCGGCGAGCGCGATCGCGTCCTCGACGGCCAGCCGGGTCCCGGAGCCGATGGACCAGTGCGCGGTGTGCGCCGCGTCGCCGATGAGCACCACGTTGCCGGCGTGCCAGCTGTCACAGCGCAGGTGGCGGAACCGGGTCCAGGCCGGTCCGCGGCGCAGGATCGGCTCGCCGTCCAGGTGGGCGGCGAAGACCTGCTCGCAGAGCCGCAACGACTCGTCGACGTCCATCGCGGACAGACCGGACCGCCGCCAGGTCTCTTCGGAGACGTAGATGATCAGCGAGCTCCACGACTCCCCGGACGGGTAGACGTAGCCCTGGAACAGACCCCACTCGGTGTCGACGAAGAGGTAGGCGAAGGTGGGCCGGGCCGCCTCGACCCCGAACCAGCCGTACCAGAACGACCCGTGCTCGACGTGCGGGCCGATCTCGTCCTCGATCTGGGCGCGCACGGCGGAGTTGAGCCCGTCGGCTCCGACGACGAGGTCGGCGTCGGCGTGCTCGGCGAGGTCGGTCACCCGCTGTCCGTAGTGGAGTTCGACGCCCAGCGCGGTGGCTCGCTCACGCAGGATGGACAGCAGCGCGTCCCGGCCGATGCCGTGGAACCGGTTGCCCTCCACCAGGTACAGCGAGTCCCGGCAGCGGATCTCCACCTGCGTCCAGTTCACGCCGATGCGGTCGATCGCCTCGAACGCGCCCGGGTCCGCTTTGGACAGCGCGTTCAGCGATCCCTCCGGGAAGACCACCGCCCAGCCGGCGCTGGCGTCGGGTTCGTTGCGTTCGAACAGCCGGACGTCGTCGACGAGACGATCGCGGCGCAGCAGGATGGCCAGGAACAGTCCCGCCGGTCCGCCGCCGATGATGTCAACGCGCATGCTCGCTCCCCGGCAGCTCGCTTCCGGAAAGGCCGGTGCCGGAATGGCGGGTGGCGGCCTTCCACCGCCGCACGGCGGCCTCGGTCCACGCCACCCGCGTCGCCGGTTCGGCCGCGGCCAGGCCGCGGTAGAGCTCACTGCCGATCACCACGCCCGCGGCGTACGCCGCGACCGCGCGGATGTCATGTTCGTCGCGGATGCCGAATCCGGCGAGAAACGGCTTGGTGGCCCCCAGCGCCGCCGCTTCGGCGGACCGGCCGACCTGCGCCGGGTCCAGCCGGACGCCGGTGCGCTCGGCGAGCGCCTGGTAGGTCAGGTGCCGCGCGGAGTCCTCCAGCCGGCGCCGCCGCGCCGCGTCGGTCCCGGGCCTGACGAGCGGGACGGCGCTCAGACCGGCGGCCGCCACCTGGCTGGGAGTGAGCTGACCGTCCGGATCGGTCAGCACCAGACCGTCCACACCGGATTCGGCGGACAGTTCGAGCAGCCGGTCCACGCCGACGTCGGCGACCGTCTGCGGATACACAAGGGACAGCAGGGGCGTGCCGGGCAGGCGGGCGCGCAGCTTCCGTACCAGCTCCCAGAGCCGGCCGGGCGGGCACTGCCGGGCGCGGTCGAACGACGACGCGATGTCGGCGCCGCGCGGCTGCGTCCCCGGTGTCGGGAGACCGAGTTCGAGCACGTCCGCGCCGGCCGTCGCGGCGGCGACGGCGAGTTCGAGCGAGTCGGTCAGCGGGTCACCGAGCGTCAGGTAGACAACCAGCAGGCGCTCCTGTCGCGCGTCCGCGGCTCTCAACCGGTCACCGAGTCGGTCTAACGTGGGCAAATCCAGGCTCCGTCCCGCAGTTTGCGCACCAGGGCGGCCGGGTCGTCGCTCTTGGCCAGCGCGGTGCCGATGAGCACGCCCTCGGCCCCGGCCGCCGCCGCCCGCGCGACGTCCTCGGCGGTGAAGAACGAGCTCTCGGAGAGGACGAGCACGTCGGGCGGCACCTCCGGCAGCAGCGACTCGGTGACGCTGACCGTGCCCGGATCGAGTTCGAGGGCGACGATGTTGCGGTTGTTCACCGCGATGGCGGCCGGGTCGAGGGCGAGCGCCGTTGCCAGGTGCCGCTTGGTGTGCACCCCTAACAACACCTCGAGCCCGAGCCGCACGGCGTGATCGCGCAGCCGTTCGAGCTTGCTGGGGGGTGTCGTGTTGATCGAGAGCTGTACCGCGTCGAAACCGACCGCGACCGACTCGTCGAGCTGGCTGGGGCTGTTGAAGAAGTCCTTGCGTAACAGCGGAAGGTCGGTCCGCGCCCGGATCCGCGCGGCCACCTCGAGACCACCGGCGAAGTACACCGGATCGGTGGGCGTGCTCAGCGCGTTCACCCCGCCCTCGATGAGGGCGTCCAGGTACGCGTCCAGCCCGCCCAGGTCGATCAGGGCGCCGTCGCGGGGCGAGCGAACCTTCACGTCGGCCAGCACCGCGGGCTGAAGAGTCCGCCGGGTGGACTCCAGTACCGCGTACAGGCTGCGACCGTTCATCGTTCACCTCGCATCCCTCCGGCGACACGAGGATCTTCACACCGCGATCGTCGCGGCCGCATCTTCTTCAGTGCTGTGTGCGGCGACCCGCCAAGGTTTCTGCGGTGGTGGTGTGCGCCTCGATCCGGGCCGCCAACCCGGCCAGGGTGGGGTCGGCGAAGAACTCCGGGATCGCGACAGCGACGCCGAACCGTCGGCGCACCGCGTGCAGCAGCCGGGGAACCAGCAGGGAGTGCCCGCCGGCGGCGAAGAAGGTGTCGTCGGCGTGCCGCGGGTGCACACCCAGCTCGGACCAGATCGCGGCGAGGCTGACGGCCACGGCCCGCCCCGCCCACGACTCCGGCTCCGGTCCGGCGCCGCCCCGGGCGGGGCCGGGGTCCGGCAGGCTGCGCCGGTCGAGCTTGCCGCCGACGTTGCGCGGCAGGCCGATGAGCGTCCGGAACGTGACCGGCGGCATCGCCTTGCCGAACCGGGCGCGCAGGGCGGCCCGCCAGTCGGCCGCCGCTCCGAGCGCGGTTCCGTCCGGGCCGCGAACCGGCACGACGTAGGCCACCAGCCGGGTCGCCATCCGGTTCGCGTCGGCGACGGCCATCACGGCGCACTCGGCGACCGAGTCGTGCGCGGCCAGCGCGGCCTCAAGGTCGCCGAGCTCCAGACGGACGCCGTTGAACTTGACCTGGAAATCCTTGCGCCCGCGGAACTCCAGCGCGCCGTCGAAGCGCCGTCGGCCGAGGTCCCCGGTCCGGTAGCAGGCACCGCCGATGCCCCACCCGCCGGTGTCGGCGACGGGCCGGAACGGCGCCCGATCGTCCGCCGCCGGGCCCAGATAGCCGGGCGTGGTGTAGGGACTGCGGATGACGAGGCCGCCCGTCACGCCGGCGGGGCAGGGCCGGTCCTGCTCGTCGAGCACGAGGACCTGCCGGCCGGGAATGGACCGGCCGACCGGCGTGACGCCGTGTGCCTCGCCGACGACCTCGTGCCAGGTGGCCAGGATCAGCTCGGTCGGGCCGTACAGGTTGATCAACCGCACCGACGGCAGGGCCGCGCGCAGGCCGCCCGCCAGCTCCCCGGGCAGCGCCTCGCCGGCGAGCAGGAGGTGGCTGAGGTGTTCGGGCGCGCCGGCCCGGCCGCTGATCACCCGCAGGATCTCCCGGGCGAAGGTCGGGACGGTCTGGAAGTGCGTGATCCGCTCGGCGGCGAGCCAGTCGACGATCTTCTCCGGGTTGGCCCGGATCCGGTCCGGTACCGGGCACAGCGTCGCGCCCGCGACCAGGGCGGCGAACGCCTCACAGAGGCCGGCGTCGTAGCCGGGTGCCGCCCACTGCGCCACCCGGGCGCCGGGGCCGATCCGGAACTCGCCGGCAAACCAGGTGACGAACTGCGCCAGCGTGGCGTGCGACTGGGGGATCCCCTTGGGATGTCCGGTCGATCCGGAGGTGTAGGCGACGTAGGCGCGGTCCTCCGGCGCGCTGCGCACGGGCGACGAGGCGGCCGGGGCCGGCGGCGCGGTGGCGTCGACCACCTGACCGTCCAGTTCGTCGGCGTACCAGTGCGCCAACGCGTCCGGGCCGGCCGAACCGTCGATCACCAGGCGGGCCGGCCGGATGTCGGCGAGCATCGTCCTGCCCCGCTCGCCCATCTCGTCCGCGCCGAGGCAGACGAGGTGGGCGCCGGCGTCCAGGGCGCCGAGCACGGCGGCGATCTGGCGCGGTCCCGTCGACATCCGCACCACGACGGGCCTTCCGGACACCGCACCGTGTCCTCCGGTGAGCGCGGCGGTGATCAGCGCGGCGTGGGCGCGAAGCTCCGCGTAGGAGACGCGGGTGCCGCCGTACGACAGCGCGGGAGCGTCCGGCACCCGCTCGGCGACCCGGTGCACCAGCGCGTTGACCGTGTCGGGCCCGGCGGGACCGTCCGCCACCCGGTCGGCGTCACGGAGCGCGGCGCGCAGGGCGTCGCGGCTCTCCAGCGGGAGCGCGCGCACCGGCAGGTCGGGATCGGCGAGGGCGGCGGTCAGCAGGGTGCGCAGCTGCTCGAGGAGCAGACGCGCGGACGCAGCGTCGAAGGCGTCGGCACGGTACTCCAGGCTCCCGGTGGCCGCCGGCCCGTCCGCGTCGACGGTCAGCGTGAGGTCGGCGACGGCCACGGCGGCTTCGACCGGCTGCCGCGTCACCCGCGCGCCGGCCAGCCGCAGCCGCGGTTCGGGCGCCTTGACCACGAACATGGTCTCGCACAGGGGGATCCGGTGCGGCGCCCGGTCGACGTCGAGTGCGCGGACCAGTTCGTCGAACGGGAGCGCGCGGTGTGCGAGCGCGCCCGTGACCGCGGCGCCCACCCGGCGCACCAGCTCGCGGAAGGTCAGGGGGCCGGTGAAGTCCGCGCACAGGACGAGCAGGGTGTCGAACAGGCCGACGGCGCCGGCGAACTCGGGCACCGGGCGGGCGGACACCGGCATCCCGACCGCGACCCGATCCCCGCCACCGTACCGGTGCAGCAGGAGCTGGAACGCGGCGAGCAGGACCGTGTGCGGTTCGATCTGCGGTTCGGCGTGCGGTTCGGTGTGCGGTTCCGCGTGCTCCACCGCGGACAGTAGGGTTGTAGATGTCGGCGATCCCGTCGCCATCGCCGTCGGAGGCGTACCCGTTGACCGGCGAGGACGTCGGGATCCTGGCCTTGCCGCCCCAGGT
>NZ_JBEXUP010000255.1:0-5547 GCF_040614375.1 Nonomuraea sp. NPDC005983 | reverse complement strand
GGTCGCCGTCCGCCGGCCGGTCAGAGGTCGTCGGTGGAAGCGGCCTTGAGCGAGCTCCACTTGAGCCACTCCTTCCAGCTCTCCTGCCTGCCTGCCGGCGGCGGGGCGGGGTGGCGCGGCGGGGTCAGGAGGCGCGGACGGCGCGGCTGACCTCGACCCAGCGGTCGAGGGTGGCCGCAGAACGGCCTGAGTCGAGCGCCTGGGCCGCCTTGGCGTAGCCGTCGGCCATCGCGCTGTCGAGGTCGTCTCCGGGGCCGTGGAGGGCCACCAGGGCCGCCGCGGCGTTGAGCAGGACGGCGTCGCGCACCGGGCCGGTCTTGCCGTGCACCAGGTCGTGCACCGCCTGGGCGTTGAAGGCGACGTCGCCGCCGCGCAGGGCGCCCGCGTCGGCCCTCGCGATGCCCAGGACCGCGGGGTCGAAGACGGACTGGGTGGCCGCGCCGTCCTTGACGACCCACACGGTGGACGTGGTCGCGATCGTCAGCTCGTCGAGGCCGTCGTCGCCGCGGAACACCAGCGCGGAGACGCCGCGCTCGGCGAACACGCCCGCCAGGACCGGCAGCATGGCGGGGTCGTAGACGCCGATGGCCTGGGCGGCGGGCCGCGCGGGGTTGGTGAGGGGGCCGAGGAAGTTGAAGACGGTCGGGACGCCGATCTCCTTGCGCGGCGGGCCGGCGAAGCGCAGCGCGGGGTGGTAGACGGGGGCGAAGCAGAAGGCGATACCCGCCTCGCGCGCCACGTGGGCGGTCTGCTCGGGCGTGAGGTCGAGCCGGATGCCCAGGTGCTCCAGGACGTCGGCGGCCCCGCACGAGGAGGACGCGGCCCGGTTGCCGTGCTTGACCACCCTGGCGCCCGCCGAGGCGGCCACGATGGCGGCCATCGTGGAGACGTTCACGGTGTGCGCGCGGTCGCCGCCGGTGCCGACGATGTCGACGACCGGTCCCTCGACGCTCAGCGGCGTGGCCAGGTCGAGCATGGTGCGGGCCAGGCCGACCACCTCGGCGACGGTCTCGCCCTTGGCGCGCAACGCGACCGCGAACCCCGCGATCTGGGCGGAGGTCGCGGATCCGGACATGATCTCCCGCATCGCCCAGGCCGTCTCGTCAGATGTCAGGTGCTCGCCGGACAGGAGCGCCGACAACAGGGCAGGCCACGTCGTACGGGAGTCCACGCAGGCACCTACTTCGCGTTGAGACGGGTGGAGGAGCGGCGGCGCATCAGGTCGGCGACGGTGTCGGCCAGAACCATGGGCTCGAGCGGCTGGGAGACGACGGCGTCGGCCTTGGACCAGTCGGCCAGCCAGCGGTCGTCGCGCCTGGCGATGATCAGGCAGATGGGCGGGCAGTCGTAGACCTCGTCCTTGGCCTGGCGGGAGACTCCCATGCCGCCGGCGGGCTGGGTCTCGCCGTCGAGGACGGCCACGTCGATGTCGCCCGAGCCGAGCCACTGGTGGACCTTGGGCTCGGTGGCGCACTCCACGATCTCCACGAGAGGAACGTCGGCGGCCGGCCGCCGGCCGATCGCCTGCCGGACCTCCTGACGGGTGGTGGCGTCGTCGCTGTAGACGAGGACCCTCATCGTGTCGTCGGTGCTCACGGTCGCGCTCACTATCGGTCGAAGCGGTATGGTCACTCTGGATCGTACCGGTGCTCCGGTGTGCAATCCCAGGCCGCCGTCCCTGGGGGGCGTTTTGCCCCAATTATCCCTGGTTGGAGGCCGGTTTGTACCTCCTAACGGGGGGGCGTGCACTGGACCGACCACCGAAGCCGCAATAATGCTGCACGTGGCGACAGCATCCGCAATAACTTCGACGACGACAGCTCATTCGTCCCGCAGACCGAACCTGGTCAGTGTCGGGACGATCGTCTGGCTGTCCTCCGAGCTCATGTTCTTCGCGGCGCTGTTCGCGATGTACTTCACCATCCGGTCGGTGAGCGAGGGTCAGGGCCTCGAGTGGGGTCCCTCGCTCCTTCCCGCGGGCGTCAACGCCGAGGAAGGCGCTCACCTGAACATCCCGTTCGCGACGGTCAACACGACCATCCTGGTTCTGTCCAGTGTGACGTGCCAGATGGGCGTGTGGGCCGCGGAGAAGGGGCAGGTCGGCAAGCTCCGCTTCTGGTACTTCGTCAGCTTCCTGATGGGCGCGATCTTCGTCGCCGGTCAGCTGTACGAGTACGGCGAGCTGGCGTCGGAGGGCGCGACCCTGTCCGCTAACGCCTACACCTCGGTGTTCTACCTGACGACGGGCTTCCACGGCCTGCACGTGACCGGTGGCCTGATCGCGTTCCTGTTCATGCTGGGACGCACGTACGCCGCGAAGCGCTTCACGCATGAGCAGGCCACCAGCGCGATCGTCGTGTCCTACTACTGGCACTTCGTCGACGTCGTCTGGATCGGTCTTTTCGCGACCATCTACATCATTCGTTAAGGAACGGGATCTCTGTGACTAGGATCACCGCTTGGCGGCGGCATCCCCTCGCGAGATATGCCGTCCTGATTTTGGCGCTGGCGCTGGTCGGGATGGTATATGCCGCCTTTGTCCAGGCGAGTAAGCCTGCCGACGCGGCGCTCGCGTCTGGCAAGCTGGACGACGTCGCACAGGGAAAGAGTCTGTTCGAGGTCCACTGCGCGAGCTGCCACGGGCTCAACGCGCAGGGCACCTCGACGGCCCCCACGCTCGTGGGCGTCGGCGCCGCGGCCGTCGACTTCCAGGTGAGCACCGGCCGCATGCCGGCGGCCGACCCGGGCGCTCAGGCTCCCCGCAAGCCGGTTCCGCACTGGGTCAACGAGGACACCATCCGCCAGCTCGGCGCGTACGTGCAGTCGCTCGGAGGTGGCCCGCAGCGGCCGTCCAAGGAGCAGGTCGACCCCGCCCTCGGCGACGCCGGCAAGGGCGGCGAACTGTTCCGCGCGAACTGCATCCAGTGCCACAACTGGGCGGGCTCGGGCGGCGCGCTGACGCGCGGCAAGTACGCCCCCAACCTGAACCAGGCCTCTCCCGAGCAGATCTACGAGGCGATGGTCACCGGCCCGCAGGCGATGCCGGTCTTCAACGACTCGACGATCACGCCCGAAGAGAAGCGCAGCATGATCGCCTACATCACCCAGGTCCGTGAGCAGAAGGACCCCGGAGGCTTCGGTCTGGGCCGCATCGGCCCCGTCACCGAAGGTCTCGTAGCGTGGGTCGTTGGCATCGCCGCACTGGCCCTGGCCGCCATCTGGATCACCGCGAAGAAGCGACAGAAGTCATGACAGACAACGAGCACGAGATCGAGCAGCCGGACGAACGCGTCCCCAAGCGCGTCATCGGCACCCCCGCGCCGGGCACCTCGATGTTCGGCGCCGACGAACGGGTGGCCGAGACCGAGGTACCCGGCGTCACGCCGCAGGACGAGCAGAAGGCGCGTAAGGCCGAGAAGATCGTGGCGCTCTGCTTCACGATCACGTTCCTGGCGGCCATCGCGTTCATCATCTCGTACGTGGTGTTCCAGGTCGGCAGCCCGGAGGCGACGGGAGTCTCCACGTTCGCGCTGGGCAGCACGCTGACCCTGGCGCTGCTGGGGCTGGCCGTCGGCATCGTGATCTGGGTCCGCCAGATCATGCCGAAGTACTCCCTCATCCAGGAGCGCCACGTCATGGCCTCCGACGAGGAGGGGCGCAAGGTCGTCGCCGAGACCTTCCTGCAGGGCGCCAACGAGAGCGGCTTCGTCAAGCGCAAGCTGCTGCGCCGCACCCTGCTGCTGGCGGCGGCGCCGCTGGGCCTGGTGCCGCTGGTGCTGCTGCGTGACCTCGACAACAGCAAGATGCCCGGCGCCGCCTTCAACAAGACGCTGCGCCACACCGTCTGGGGTGAGAAGACCAAGGACGGCAAGCCGCGCCGGCTCGTCGTCGAGGGAACCGGCCAGCCGATCCGCGCTGCCGACTTCAACTCGCCCGGCGGCATCCTGTCGGTCGTGCCCGACGGTTTCCAGCACGACATGAACGCCCTCGCCAAGGCCACGCTGATCCTGATCAAGTTCCGTCCGGAAGAGCTCAAGTCCGGCGTGAACAAGAACTGGACGCACGACGGAATCGTGGCCTACTCCAAGATCTGCACGCACGTGGGCTGCCCCGCGGCCCTGTACGAGCAGACCACCCACCACATCCTCTGCCCGTGCCACCAGTCGACGTTCGACGCGGCCGACGGCGCGAAGGTGATCTTCGGCCCGGCCGCCAGGCCGCTGCCGCAGCTGCCGATCACCGTCGACCAGGATGGGTACCTCGTCGCCCAGCGCGACTTCAACGTCCCGGTCGGCCCCAGCTACTGGGAGCGCGGCGACGCCGAGGCCGAGGCCAGGTCCAAGGGAGGCAACGCATGAGCGACCTGAGAACGGTCCCCAACGCGATCGCCGGCCCGTCCAGCTTCCTTGACGATCGCATCGGGGCGGCCAACTTCCTCAAGCGGAACATGAGGAAGATCTTCCCTGACCACTGGTCGTTCCTGCTGGGCGAGATCGCCCTCTACTCGTTCATCCTCCTGCTGCTGACCGGTACGTTCCTGACGTTCTGGTTCAAGCCGAGCATGGCCGAGATCGCCTACGACGGCTCCTACGAGCCGCTCAAGGGCGTCATGATGTCCCAGGCGTACGCGTCGTCGCTGGAGATCAGCTTCGACGTCCGCGGCGGCCTGCTGATCAGGCAGATGCACCACTGGGCGGCCCTGCTGTTCGTGGCGGGCATGATGGTGCACATGCTCCGGGTGTTCTTCACCGGTGCCTACCGCAAGCCGCGCGAGCTCAACTGGATCATCGGCGTCCTGCTGCTGACGCTGGCGCTGGCCGAGGGCCTGACCGGCTACTCCCTGCCCGACGACCTGCTCTCCGGCGCCGGTCTGCGGATCACCGAGGGCGTCGCGATCTCGTTGCCGCTGGTCGGTACGTACATCACGTTCTTCCTGTTCGGCGGGGAGTATCCGGGCGAGGATGTCATCTCCCGGTTCTATTCGCTGCACATCCTGCTCATCCCGGGCATCCTGCTGGCGTTGATCTCCGCCCACATGGTGCTCATGTGGGTGCAGAAGCACACCCAGATGCCCGGCAAGAACCGGAGCAACGAGAACGTGGTGGGCGCGCCGTTCTACCCGGCGTTCATGGCCAAGGCGGGCGCGTACACGCTGTTCACGTTCGCGGTGGTCGCGGGGCTTGCGACGTTCGCCCAGATCAACCCGATCTGGTTGTTCGGCCCCTACACGCCGGCCGACATCTCCGCGGGTTCGCAGCCCGACTTCTACATGGGCTTCCTCGAAGGCTCGCTGCGGATCATGCCGCCGTGGGAGATCAACCTGTTCGGCACGTCCCATGCGGGCACGCTGCCGTTGAGCGTGGTCATCCCGGCGCTGGTGCCGATGGGCATCATCATGACCGGTTTGGCGTTGTATCCGTTCCTGGAACGCTGGATCACGGGTGACCACCGTGAGCACCACGTCGCCGACCGCCCGCGTAACAACCCGCACCGCACCGCGATCGGCATGTCGGCCATCGCGTTCTACGGTGTGCTGTGGCTGCTGGG
>NZ_JBEXUP010000254.1:0-5588 GCF_040614375.1 Nonomuraea sp. NPDC005983 | reverse complement strand
GGTGTCAAGATCGCGGGCCGACGCCGACCGGGCGCTGCGCGTGCTGCGCGCCCGCCAGGTGGCCGGCCAGGCCGCCGGCTACACCGCGGTGCACTTCGAGTCGCTGCTCCTGCAGGTCGCCGACGTGGTCAACGCGGAGGAGCAGACACCCACCGGCCCCTACCTGAGGCTGCTCGCCTACGACAGGGAGCACGGCAGCGAGCTGGTCGCCACGCTCCGGGCCTACCTCGACGCGTTCGGCGACGTCAACCTGGCCTCAGCGCAGGTCCACGTGCACGCCAACACCTTCAGGTACCGGCTCAAGCGGCTCGTCGAGATCAGCGGCCTCGACCTGTCGGACCCCGACGCCAGGCTCACCGTGATGCTGCAAATGCGGATCTTCGGGCTGTAGCACCACCTCATGCGGACATTTCATCGCCGGACACGAAGAACGGCGAGCGGCGACCGGCAAGTGTGAATCAACACCCCCACGCTCTCGGAGTCCCCATGACAAGAGCAGCAGTGATCGCCGCGCTGGCCCTGTTCGCGACCGCCTGCGGCGGCGCCCCGCCCGGAGGGCAGGCCTCGGGCGGCACCTTCACCTACGCCATCTCCGCGGACCCCGGCGTGCTCGACCCCGCCATGGGCGTGCTGTCGGTCACCAACACCGTCCTGTCACTCGCCTACGACACGCTGGTGGGCGCCGACTCGGCCGGGCGGATCGTCCCCGGGCTGGCCGAGAAGTGGGACGTCAGGCCCGACGCGGTCACTTTCACCCTGCGCAAGGACGTCACCTGCTCCGACGGTTCCAAGCTCACCCCCGCCGACGTCGCGGAGAACGTCAACCACATCGCCGACCCCGCCACCAAGTCGCCCGTCTACGGCGTCCTCGTGCCGTCCGGCATGAAGGCCGAGGCCGACGACGCCGCGGGCACCGTCACGCTCTCCACCCCCAAGCCGTTCGGCTTCATCCTGGAGAGCAGCCGCCTGCTGTTCATCGTCTGCGGCAAGGGGGTCAAGGACCGCCCGCTGCTGGCCCGCGGCACCTCGGGCTCCGGCCCGTACACCCTGACGGAGGCCGCACCGGGCGACCATTACACCTTCAAGGTCCGCAGGGACTACGCCTGGGGCCCCGGCGGCGCCACCGCCAGGGAGCTGCCCGAGCGGGTGGTGCTCAAGATCGTGCCGAACGAGCAGACCGCCGCGAACCTGCTCGTCGCGGGGAGCCTCAACGGCGCCACCTTCTACGGCCCCGACCGCGCCAGGATGGAGTCCACTCCCGGCATCGGGAAGCTGCACCCGTCGACCAGCAACGGCCAGTTCTTCTACCACCAGGGAGACGACCGGCCCACCAAGGACGTCGCCGTGCGCAGGGCGCTCACCCAGGCCGTCAACCTCAAGGAGCTGGCCGGTATCGCCGGCAGCGGCAGCGGGCGGCCCCCCACCGGGCTGGTGCTGGACCCCCGGCCCTGCAAGGGCGACAGCGTCACCGGCCACGTCCCCGGCTACGACACCGCCGCGGCCGGCTCCGCCCTGGACGCCGCCGGCTGGAAGGCGGGCCCCGACGGGGTCAGGGTCAAGGACGGCAAGCGGCTGACCCTGCGCCTGCTCTACGCCACCACCAGAGGGCCGGGCGTCCAGGCCGCCGCCGAGTACCTGGCCGCCGCCTGGCAGAAGGCCGGCGCCGAGGTGAAGCTGAACGGCGTGCTCGACACCAAGATGTCGGAGTCGCTCAACGCCACCCAGGACTGGGACGTCGGCTGGCTGCCGATCGGCGTCACCCTGCCCTCGCAGCTCGTCGGCTTCCTGTCCGGCCCCGCCGTGCCCAAGGGGGCCAACTTCGCGCACCTGGCCAACCCCCGCTACGCGCAGCTCGTCGCCGAGGCCATGGGGCAGCCGGGCCAGGCGGGCTGCCGGCTCTGGCTGGAGGCCGAGTCGGCCCTGTTCGACGACGCCGACCTGGTACCGGTCGTGGAGAACACGGAGCTGGTCGCCACCAAGGGCGCGACGTTCCAGCTGACGGCCGGGCTGTTCGTCCCGACCTCGCTCCGGCTCACCGGGGGGAGCTGAGTGCGCCGGCACCACCCCCTGCTCAGGCGGCTCGTCCGGTTCGCCGTGTCGCTCGCGGTGCTGGTGGTGGCGTCCTTCGCGATGATCCACCTGATCCCCGGCGACCCCGTGCGCGCCTCACTCGGCCCGGCCGCCCCGGTCGAGCTGGTCCAGGCCCGCACGGCGGCGCTCGGCCTCGACCGGCCGCTGCCCGCGCAGTTCTCCTCCTACGTCACCGGGCTGCTGTCGGGAGACCTCGGCACGTCGTTCCTGACCGGCGAACCGGTCGCCGACGTGATCGGCGCCAGGTTGCCGAACACGCTGGGCCTCGCCCTGCTCGCCACCCTCGTGGCGCTGCTCGCCGCGGTCCCGCTCGGCATGCTGGCGGCCGTCCGCACCGAGAACGGCAGGAACCGCGGCACCGAGGCCGCCTTCGGCACGGCGACCGGAGCCGCCGTGGCCGTGCCCGAGTTCCTGTACGCGATCGCCCTGGTGACCGTCTTCGCCGTCGGGCTGAACCTCCTGCCGCCCGCCGGCAAGGCGGGCCCCGCCTCGTACGTGCTGCCGGTGCTCGCCCTGGCCATCGGCCCCACGGCGATGCTCGCCCGCATCTCGCGAGCGGAGACGCTGCGCGAGCTCGGCGCCGACTACGTGCGGCTGGCCAGGGCCAAACGGCTGCCGCCTGTCAGCCTGTACCTGCGGCACGTGCTGCCCAACACCCTCACCGCCACGCTCACCCTCGGCGGGCTGCTGCTCGGCGCGCTGATCGCCGGCAGCGTGCTCGTCGAGTACGTCTTCGCCTGGCCCGGCCTGGGCCTGAAGATCGTCGAGTCGATCACGCAGAAGGACTACCCGGTCGCCCAGGGCGTGATCCTCGTCTACGGCACGATCGTGCTACTCGTGAACCTCCTGGTGGACGTGGCACTCGGCGTGCTCGACCCGACCTCCGCGATCAGGGAGTCATGATGCCGCGCACCCCTTCCGCCGTCGTGGGCGCCGTGCTGGTCACGTTGCTGGTGGTGCTGGCCGTCATCGGGCCGCCCCTGTGGGGCGAGGAGGCCGCGCGCATCGACGCGGGCGCCATCCTGCAGGGCGGCTCGGTCGCGCACCCGCTCGGCACCGACAACCTCGGCCGCGACCTGCTCGCCAGGGTGCTGGTCGCCGGCCGGTACTCGCTGCTGCTCGCGCTGGCCGCGGCGCTCGTCGGAGGGGTCGCCGGCATCGTGCTCGGCGGGCTGCCGTCGGTGCTGCCCAGGAGGGCCGCCCGGTTCGTCACCGGCACGGTCAACGCCCTGGTCGCCTTCCCCGGCCTGCTGCTGGCCATGTTCACGGCGGTGGTCACCGGGCTCGGCGCGCGCGGCGCGGTGCTGGGCATCGGCGCGGCCATCGCGCCCGGCTTCGCCAGGCTCACCCAGACGCTCGCCGCGTCCGTCGCCGGAGCCGACTACGTCTCGGCGGCGCGCATGCTGGGCGTGCCCCGCCATCGCGTCCTGGCCAGGCACGTGCTGCCGAACATCGCCGAGCCGCTCATCCTCAACCTCGCCCAGTCGCTCGGCGGGGCGCTGCTCGGCCTGGCCGGCATGTCCTTCCTCGGGCTCGGCGTGCAGCCGCCGTCGTTCGACTGGGGCCGGCTGCTGTTCGACGGGTTCGGCCGCATCTACGTCACCCCGGAGGTGGCGCTCGGGCCCGCCGCGGCCGTCGCGCTGGCAGGCATCGGCTTCAACCTGCTCGGCGACGCCCTGGCCAAGGGCGCCGCCCGCAGAACCGCTCCCGGGCGGGCCGCCTCCGTCCCGCAGCCGCAGCCGCACCCCGGCGAGCCCGAGCCCGGCGCGGCGCTCGACGTGCGTGAGCTGACCGTCACCTTCCCCGGCGGCGTCACACCCGTGCGCGGGGTGTCGCTGAGCGTGCGGCCCGGCGAGATCGTCGGACTGGTCGGCGAGTCCGGCAGCGGCAAGTCGCTGACCGCGGCGGCCGTCGGCGGCCTCGTCCCCTACCCGGGGGCCGTCACGTACGGGCGGCTGCTGCTGTCGGGCAGAGACGCGGGCGCGCTCACCCAGAAGGAGCTCGGCACCTCGCTCGCGATGGTGTTCCAGGATCCGATGGCCTCGCTCAACCCGGTGCTCCGGGTCGGCGGGCAGCTCGCCGAGGTGGCGCGCGTCCACCAGGGCGCCACCCGCGCCCAGGCGCGCCGGCGGGCCGTGGACCGGCTCGGCCATGTGCGCCTGCCCGAGCCGGAGAAGCGGGCGAGGCAGCACCCGCACGAGCTGTCAGGAGGCATGCGGCAGCGCGCGGTGATCGCGATGGGCCTCATGGCCACCCCCAAGCTGATCATCGCGGACGAGTCGACCACCGCGCTCGACGTGACCGTGCAGCGCCAGATCCTGCGGCTGCTGCGCGAGGTGACTGAGGAGACCGGCTCCGCGGTCCTGTTCATCTCGCACGACATCGCCGTCGTGGGGGAGCTGTGCGACCGGGTCGTGGTGATGTACGCGGGCCGGGTCGTCGAGGAGCTGCCGGTGGACCGCCTGGCCGGCGGCGCCGCGCACCCGTACACGCGGGCGCTCGTCGCCTCGCTGCCCGACATGGACACCGACAGGTCGCGGCCGCTGGCCAGCATCCCCGGCCGCCAGCCCGCCCCGTCGGAGGTGGGCCCCGGCTGCGCCTTCGCGCCCCGGTGCCCGGCGGCCACCGAGAGGTGCTCGGCGTCGCGTCCCCCATTGGTCGCTCACGGCGACGCCCACCGGGTCGCCTGCTGGGAGGTTTCTTGAACATCGAAGAGCTGAGCGTGCGCTTCGGCGCGTTCACCGCGGTCGACTCCGTCACCCTGGAGGTCCCGCCAGGGCGCGTCGTCGGGCTCGTGGGCGAGTCGGGGTCGGGCAAGTCGTCGCTGGCCAAGGCGGTGTGCGGGCTCGTGCCGTACGCGGGGCGCATCACCGGGGCGGCACGGGCCCAGATGGTCTTCCAGGACCCGTACGCCTCGCTCGACCCGCGCATGACGGTGGGGGCGTCGGTCGCGGAGGGGCTGCCGCGCCTGCGCGGCCAGGCGCGGGCGGCGGAGGTGTCGCGGCTGCTCGCGCTGGTGTCGCTCCCCGCCGAGCTGGCGGGGCGCTACCCGCGGGAGCTCTCGGGAGGCCAGCGGCAGCGCGTCGCCGTGGCCCGCGCGCTGGGCGCCGGGCCGGACCTGCTGGTGGCCGACGAGATCACCAGCGCGCTGGACGTGTCGGTGCAGGGCGCGGTGCTCAACCTGGTGCGCTCGCTCCGGGACGAGCTGGGGCTGCCGATCCTGTTCATCTCGCACAACCTGGCCGTGGTGCGGTACGTGTGCGACGAGGTGGCGGTGCTGCACCGCGGGCGGCTGGTCGAGCACGGGCCGACGGAGGACGTGGTCGGCGCACCCGCGCACTCCTACACGCGCGACCTGCTGAACGCCGTCCCCCGCCTGCCCCGGCCCTGACCTACAGCGGAATCCACTCGGTGGCCGTGGTGACCTCGTCGAGCACGGCCGGGATCGGCTCCACGCCGAGCCCCGGCCCGGTCGGGACGCTCAGGTGGCCGTCGGA
>NZ_JBEXUP010000253.1:0-5618 GCF_040614375.1 Nonomuraea sp. NPDC005983 | reverse complement strand
AATGGTTGAATCCCAACCAAAAGGAATCCGTCAAATCAATGACGGGGTTTGTGCATCATGCACTGGCTTTTAGCACACTGTTGAGTTCTCAAGAAGCGGACGCGAACTTCGTCACTCAGATCCTGTCGATCTGCGATCAGAGGCGCACCTCTCGCTCTTCCATCTTAGCAGGCGCTCGATCTTCTGTCAAATCCGGGGATTTGCCTGAAGCTCGCTCAACCCGCCTAGGATGGGTTTCGCCCCGTCTCCGGGACAACCCTCTTAAACTACCGTGTCATCCGGAGCATGTCGAATCAACCGAATTTCCGGCGATCCGCGCGTGCCCGAGACGACTCCTGCCTGAGCGCGTCGCGCCTCGGCCGAGTGGCATGTTCTCAAGGGGCTGCCCCTGGGGCCCGTCCGCCTGTGGCGTCCGGCTCACTCCCGGGGCGAGGTGAAACATTAGGTCGGCATCCGGCAAGAGTCAAATCGCGCTTCGCGCCACGCGCCGGCGCGGTGTCGCGTCCGGCTGACAACCTGCGGCGATGACGGCGCCGACGGGTTTCCGTGACGAGCCAGGCTGGGCTGCGCAGCGGCGCGCGCTGGAAGCCCGGCAGGCGCGCGTCAGCTCAGCCGCGACGACGCGCGGCCGATCGCCTCTTCGCAGCGGCCCAGGAGGGATCGCAGGGTCTCCCGCTCGCCGGGCGTCAGCGCCTCGGCGATCTCGCGTTCGACCGTCACCGCCCGCTGGTCGGCCGCGTCGAGGGCGGTGCGACCGGCGTCGGTCAGCCGGGTTTCCAAGACGTTGCGGTGCCACGGGTGCGGGGTGCGCTCGACCAGGCCGCGTTCCTCGAGGTTTCTCAGCACGACGGTCATCGCCTGCGGTGTCACCAGGCAGGCGCGGGCAAGGGCGGCGGCCGAGATGCCGGGACTCCCGGAAAGGGCGAAGAGGGCGGCGTACTGCGGAACGGTCAGGCCGGCAGGCCGCACGGCCAGTTGTTTGGCAGCCATCAGCTCCTGTTCCACCCGCTTGATGTCCAGGCCGAGCCGTTCCTCCGCAGGCATCCGCATGGCGTGGATCGTACAAGCTGGATCAGATGTATAAGTATTGATAACCATCAATACTTTGATAACTTCGGCGGCGACAGCCGCCTAGACACAGGAGCGCACATGATCCCCGAAAGTCACCTGGACCTGCTGAGTCGTCCCCTGTTCGCCCACCTGTCCACCATCGCGCCCGGCGGCGAGCCGCACGTGAACCCGGTCTGGACGATCTGGGACGGCGAGTTCCTCCGGTTCACCACCACGACAGACCGTCGGAAGTGCCGCAACGTCATGGCGAACCCGCACGTGGCGGTGTCGATCAACGACCCTGAGCAGCCGTACCGGTACCTGGAGGTGCGGGGCGTGGTCGAGCGGGTCGATCCCGACCCTGCCGGCGACTTCTTCGACGTGCTCGCCACCCGCTACGGCCTGGCGTACGAGCGCCCGGTCGGCGACGCGGAACGCCGGGTTGTCATCGTGGTCCGGCCCGTGCGCACCACCAGCCAGTAGGCGGGCTCAGGCCGTGAGGGCGCGCACCTGGTGCGCCGAGGTGAACAGTTCGGCGGCCATCCCGGCCTCCTTGGCCGCCACGACGTTGGTCTCGTTGTCGTCGAAGAACAGGACGTCCTCCGGCGGCACGCCCATCCTGGCCGCGCAGATCTCGTACGCCCGCCGGTCCGGCTTGGCCACCCCGATCCGGCATGAGTACGTCAGCGCCGCGAACCGCCCGAGCCAGTCGCCGTGCCGGTCCTCCCAGATCGGCACCAGGTCCTCGATGATGTTGGAGAGCAGCCCGAGCCGACGCCCCCGGTCCGCCAGGTCCAGCACCACTCCGACCATCTCGTCGTCGACCCGGCACCAGCTGTCGAGGTCGGCCTCGATCAACGCCTCGACGGAGCGGAACCGCGTCCCCAGCCGTCCGGCGACCGCGTCCCAGTAGGCGCGGCTCTCCTGACCGGCGTCGTACGCGGGCCTGCAGGCCCAGTAGGCCTCCCAGAACCGCTCCCCCGGGACGCCTGCCAGGTCGACGATCCGCTTCTTCGCCTCGTCGGTCTGGGTCCGGGCGATGACCCCATAGAGGTCGAACACGATCACGTCAGCCATATGTCCGAGCTTATGCGCGTATCCTGCCCCGGTGACCAGCGCCGCCACGATCGCCCCGCCAGCACCCTCCGTCGCACGCCTGCGTGGGTCGAGCCCGTGGTGGGCGGCGCTGCTGTCGGGTGCGGTGGCCTTCACCGGGTCGGGGTCCGCGACGCTCAACGGCGACGAGCTGGCCACGATCAGCGCCGCGTCGCGCTCCCTCCCGCAGTTGTGGGAACTGGCCCGGCACATCGACGGGCATTTCCTGCCGTACTACGTGTTCATGCACCTCTGGGTGCAGGCGGGCACGGCAGAGCTCTGGCTGAGACTGCCGTCGGCGGTGGCGATCGGCGTCGCCGCCTGGTTCCTGGTGGACCTGGGACGCCGCCTGCACAGCACGCGGGCGGGGGTGACGGCCGCCGCGATCTTCGCGCTGCTGCCGTCGGTGTCCTACTACGGAGCGTTCGCCCGTTCTTACGCCTTCGCCGCCGCCGCGGTGGTGTTCTCGTTCTGGGCGCTGCACCGGGCTGCCCGGGGGCGCGGATGGGTGCTGTACGGGGTGTCGGTCGCGCTGGTGTGCTCCACACACCTGTTCGCGGTGCTCGTGCTACCCGCGCAACTGGTCGTGCTGCTGCCCCAGCGCAGGCTGCTGGCGCGGATGCTGCCCGCGCTGGCCGTCGGCTGCCTCCCGGCGCTGGTCCTGGGGCTGGTCGGGTACGGGGAGCGGCACGCGATCAGCTGGATCCCGCAGCGTGGGCCCGAGGTGCTGCTCAAGTTCCCGAAGATGGCGGCGGGGGCCACCGAGGTCGGCGTGCTGCTGTTCGTGGTCGCGCTGACCGGCGCCGTGCTGCTGGGTAACCGGGCCTGGGGCGGGGCGCTGCTGGGCTGGCTGGTGCTGCCGCCGCTGCTGTTGCTGGCTGTCTCACACCTGCTGACCCCGGTCTATGTGGATCGGTACCTGTTCGTCACCGCGCCCGCCCTGGCGTTGCTGGCCGGGATCGCGGCGGCGAGTGTCCCGCGCATGGGGGTGGCCGCCGCCTGCGCGCTCGTGATCGTCTCCGCGGCCGCGGGCATCGCCCAGCAGGTCGAGGTGCGCGACGCCAACGGCCGTTTCGAGGACTTCCCGTGGGCGGTCCGCAAGCTGGACGCCCGGCCCGGCGACGCGATCGTGTACGGCCAGAGCTCGGTCAGGGCCGGGTTCCTGTACTACGGCGACGCGTCCATGCCGGACGACGTGCTGCTCACGGGCGCGGCCCCCGAGTCTGACGGGTTCGGCTACCCGGAGCGGGACGACGTCGCGGCGGCACTCAAGGGGCGCGACCGTGTCTGGATGGTGTGGCGCGGCGCGAAGGGCGCCAAGCTGCCGCGGATCAAGGCCGTCCAGGAGGCGGGGTACGGCCTCAGGTCGTCCTGGCACTCCGCGGACGTACCGGGGCTGACGGTCGCGCTCTACACCGGCTCCTGACAGGGGCCGGTGCAGAGCGCGGTGCGTCAGGCTCCGACCTCGACGCCGCCGATCGACTTCTTGCCGCGCCGCAGCACCAGGAAGCGCCCGTGCAGCAGGTCGTCACCGGTCGGGACGTACGCCTCGTCGGTGATCTTGACGTTGTTGAGGTACGCCCCGCCCTCCTTCACCGCCCGCCTGGCCGCCGACTTGGACTCCACCAGGCCGCTGTCGGCGAGCAGGTCGACGAACGGCGCCCCCAGCGCGGGGACGGTCGCCTTGGGCACCTCGGCCAGCGCGGCCGCCAGCGTCGAGGCCGGCAGCTCCTCCAGCGAGCCCTGCCCGAACAGCGCCTTGGAGGCGGCGACGACGGCCGCCAGCTCGTCGGCGCCGTGCACCAGGGTGGTGAGGTCTTCGGCCAGGGTCCGCTGCGCCTCCCGGGCGAACGGGCGGTCGGCGACGGCCTTCTCCAGCGCCTCGATCTCCTCGCGGTCGCGGAAGGTGAACACCTTCAGGAAGCGGATCACGTCGCGGTCGTCGGAGTTCAGCCAGAACTGGTAGAACGCGTACGGCGAGGTCAGCGCCGGGTCGAGCCAGACCGCGCCGCTCGCGGTCTTGCCGAACTTGGTGCCGTCGGCCTTGGTGATCAGCTTGCCGGTGAGGGCGTGCACGTGGGCGCCCTCGACGCGGCGGATCAGGTCGACGCCGGCGGTGATGTTGCCCCACTGGTCGCTGCCGCCGACCTGGAGCGAGCAGCCGTGGCGCCGGTACAGCTCCAGGTAGTCGTTGGACTGCAGGAGCTGGTAGCTGAACTCGGTGTAGCTGAGCCCGTCGCCGCCCAGGCGCGCGGCCACGGACTCGCGGGCGAGCATGCGGTTGATCGGGAAGTGCTTGCCGACGTCGCGCAGGAAGTCGATGGCCGTCATCTCGGCGGTCCAGTCGAGGTTGCTGACCAGCGTCGCGGCGGTGGGGCCCGGGTCGAAGGAGAGGAACTTCTCCACCTGCACCCGGATCTTGGCCACCCATTCGGCCACGATCTCGGAGGTGTTCAGCGCCCGCTCGGTGCTGCGCCCGCTCGGGTCGCCGATCAGCCCCGTCGCGCCGCCGACCAGGCCGATCGGCCGGTGCCCCGCGCGCTGGAAGCGGGTGAGGATGAGCAGCGTGGCGAGATTGCCCATGTGCAGCGATGGGGCGGTCGGATCGAAGCCCGCATAGACCGTGATCGGACCCTTCGACAACGCCTCACGCAGGGCGTCGATGTCGGTGGTCTGCGCGATGACGTCGCGCCATTCGAGCTCATCGAGGATGTCGGTCACGGTGCTGGCTTTCCGATAGACGTTGAGTGATTACAGCCTGCCCGATCCTGCCGCATGCCCGCCACTTGGATACTCTCGGTAGCTATGTGGAGGGTCCGTCGCGAGCTGGCCGTTTTCAAGATCTTAGGGGCTCTGGTGTGTGCCGGGCTCGCCATCTACTGGTATCTCCAGGGCGACGTGCGCGGCGTGGTGCTCGCCGTGCCGGCGGCCGTGCTGGTGGGCGGGATGGGCCTGCGCGACGTGCTGGTGCCGGTGCGGCTGTCGGCCGACGCGCAGGGGATCACCGTGGTGCACGGCTTCGCCGGGAGGCGGCGGATCCCCTGGGAGGACATCCAGGACGTCAAGGTGGACGTCCGCAGGAGGTACGGCCTGCGCAGCGAGATGCTGGAGATCGACACCGGCGACCACCTGCACATTTTCAGCCCTCACGAGCTGGGCGCCTCCCCCACGGAGGTGGCGGCGGCGTTGCGGCGGCGCGGCACGTGAGGCCGGAACGGCGAGACCGTCGCGTCGCCGTCGATCCAGAACCGCCACGGCGTGTCCTTCGCGGTCGAGATCCCGGTGCGCGGCCCCGACCTGATCGCTCGCGGATCGGGCGGAGTTCCCTCCAGGACGGCGGCCGATCCGGTGGGGTAGCCGGTCAACTCGCCGTGCGCGGCCGAGACGGCCGTGGGCGAGCCCTCCCAGACCGCGTCCAGCCCGTTGTGCTCGCGCTGTAACCCCAGCGCCACCGCCAGCCTGGCGGGGCCGCG
>NZ_JBEXUP010000252.1:0-5720 GCF_040614375.1 Nonomuraea sp. NPDC005983 | reverse complement strand
GCGCTCGACGTCGCCCCGCAGGACGCCGAGCTCCGCGTGTTGCGGGCCGCGTTCGCGCTGCTGACAGGCGACCGGTCCGCGGCGGGCGAGGACGTCGAAGACGGCGCCGTCGCGGACCCGGCGCGGTGTGGCCGGGCCTGGTGGCTGTACGCGTACGGTCTGTTCCACGCCGGTGACCCCGCCGCGAGCGAGAAGGCCAACGCCCGCGCGCTGGATCTGTTCACCGGAGCCGGCGACCGCTGGGGCACCGCCGCCGCCCTCGGGCTGCGGGCGATGCTGGCGCTGGTCCGGGGGGACCTCACCGCCATCGGGCACGCAGGTACGCGCGCCGCAACCCTGTTCCACGAGCTCGGCGACCGTTGGGGAGAGCTGCAGACCGTGTCGCCGCTCGCCACGCTCGCCGAGATCAGGGGTGACTACGAGGAGGCCGAGCGCCGCCAGAACGACGGCCTGCGCATCGCCAGGGAGCTGGGCCTGCAGACGGAGGTCTCCGCGCGCCTGTCGGGCCTCGGCAGACTGGCGCTGCTCGCGCGGCACTGGGACCGGGCGCGTGACCTGCACGAGCGGGCACGGCGGCTGGCCGTCGAACAGGGCTACCGGTACGGCGAGATGCACGCGCTGATGGGGCTCGCCCTCGGCGCGCGCCGCTCCGGCGACCTCGGCTCCGCCCAGTCGTACCTGCTCCGCATTCGCGACGAGTACGAGTCGTCGGAGATCGGCGAGCACCTGCTGCACGCGGAGCTCGGCTTCACCGCCGAGCTCCGCGGGGACGAGGCCCAGGCCGCCGGGCACCACCTGCGCGGCCTGGAGATCGCTCTCTCCCTCCAGGAGCCGCGCGCGTTGGCGCTCTCCTTGGAAGGCCTGGCAGGCGCGCTGGCCCTGTCCGGCGACGCGGACCGCGCCGCCCTCCTGCTCGGCGCGGCGGACACGGCCCGCCGGAGCGTGGACGCCCCGCTCCCGCCCGCCGAACGCGGCGACGTGGACCGGATCACCTCCGCCGCCACGGCCACCCTGGGCGAAAGGGCCTTCGCGGCGGCGTTCCACCGCGGCACCGAAGCCGGCCCAGCGGTCGCGGCCGAGACGGGGCGCCGTGCCGGAGCGAAGCTGGCCACCTCACCGTGACATCACGCAGTGCTCCTTCCGCCCTGGTGAGAGCGCTGTACGGTGGTGCCGTCGAAACGGCAGCCTGCCCCAGGAGTCCCCCATGCTCTGGAAGGTCCACTCGGAGAAGCCGCTCTACACCGACCCGTGGCTGGACGTCCGCCTCGCGGATGTCGAACTCTTCGACGGCAGGCGCCTGCAACACCGCGTCATCCGCACCGCGCCGAAAGCCGGGGCGGTCGTGACGGACATCCGCGACCGGGTGCTGCTGATCTGGCGACACCGGTTCATCACCGACTCGTGGGGCTGGGAGATCCCGCTGTGCGCCATCGACGAGGGCGAGGACTTCGCGGCCGCCGCGGGTCGCGGGTTCGAGAGCGCGTCAGGCTGGCGGCCCGGCCCGCTGCGCCCGCTGCTCTGCGTGCAGCCGTCCAACGGCACCTCTGACAGTGTCCACCACGTCTACCGCGCCGACACCGCCACCTACGTCAGCGCGGCGCCGCGGCCCGCCGACGCCGATCGGGTCGACTGGATCCCGGTGAAGAGTCTCCCGGGCCTGATCGACCTGGGAGACGTCGTCGACGGCACCACCCTGGCGTCGCTGCTCTACCTGCTGGCCGAGCAGCCACTGACCGAGCGGCGCGGCCGCCTCGCCGTGCGGCCGCCCTGGATGTGACGGTCAGGAGCAGACGTTCAGGAGATGACTTTTAGGAGAAGACGTGGTCGACCACGCGGGCGGTGGCCTTGCCGTCGTCTCTGGGGGCGAAGGTGGCGCGGAAGGCGTCGTAGCGGTCGGCGTGGGCCGCCGCGACCTGGTCGATCGACCGCAGCGCGTCGACGACCTCCGCTGACGTCGACAGCACCGGGCCTGGGGCCTGTTCCGGCAGGTCCACGTACAGGCCGCGCTTGGCGGCGTACTTGGCCAGGTCGTAGGCGTAGAACACCATCGGACGGCCTGTGGCGGCGAAGTCGAACATGACCGACGAGTAGTCGGTCACCAGCACGTCCGTGACCAGCAGCAGATCCGCCATCTCCGGGTAGGTCGTGACGTCGTGGGCGATGTCGGGGACGGCGGGGAACGCCTGCATCGGGTGGCCGCGCACGAGGAGCTCGTGGTCGGCGCCCAGCGCCTCCCGGGCCTTGGCGAGGTCCAGCTTCACCATCGCGTTCTTGCGGTCGTAGTCGCGCCAGGTCGGCGCGTACAGCACCACCCGCTTGCCCTCGGCCAGCCCCAGCCGCTCGCGGATGCGCACCGCCAGCCGGTCTCTGTCGGGTGAGGTGAGGACGTCGTTGCGCGGCAGCCCGCTCTCCAGGATCTCGCCCTGGTAGCCGAACGCCCGCCGCAGCACCGGGGTCGCCCACGGCGACTGCGACACCAGGATGTCCCAGCCGCGCACCTCGGCCGCCTGCCGGTGGTACACAGGCGGCCTGGGGTCGCGCGACATGTGCGGCAGGTCGTTGCCGACGCGCTTGGCGGGCGTGCCGTGCCACGTCTGCACCACGACCTGCTCCTCGCGCGAGCGGAACCAGGCGGGCAGGAACGCGTTCGTCACGATGTACCGGGACCTGGCGAGGGCCGCGTGGTGCTCGCGGCTGTTGGCCCGCACCACGGTGGCACCCTCGGGCGGGGTGAACGCGCCGTCCTTGACGATCCAGATGTGCTCGCGGTCGTCGCCGCGCCGCAGCCGCTCCTCGTAGATGGAGCGGACGCTGTCGGCGTACAGGCGGCCGTCGTTGACCACGTAGACGGTGGCGTCGTTCAGCGGTTCGGTGCGCTGCGCCGGGTAGAAGACGCGCCGCAGCACGTGCGTGCCCGCCACGCCCTTCTCGTCGGCGGGCCGGTCCTCCTCGGCCACGAGCACCGGGACGTCGAAGCGGGTGGACAGCATCCGGTAGGAGCGCCCGTCGAAGGGGCGCGGCTCCTCGTCGAGGCCCGGCAGCGCGGCGTGGTCCATCCGGACCGGGACGATCTCTCCCGACGGGTGGCGGACCGACATGTTCCAGGTGCCGGCCGCCAGCGGAACCGGCTCGCCGAAGCGGTCCATGGACGCGGGCGCGAGCCGCACGGTGAAGTCGTCGCCGTCGCGATCGATCGGCACCGTGTAGGACAGACCGGAGCGATGCCGCAGCGAGAGCAGGCGCGGGCCCGCCGCGTCGGGGTAGCGGCCGCGCAGCACCAGGGTCGCCCCCTCCCAGACGGCGGAGGTGATCACGGGCCTGATGCGGTGCGCCGAGACGAGCACGCGGTCGCGCCGGTCGCCCAGCACGGTGATCTCGCGGTCGCCGACCTGCGCCCTGGTCTCGACCAGGTCGCCGAGCATGACGGACGCGGCGGGGTCGCCCTTGGGCTCCACCCAGAGCCGCCGGCCGTCCTTCTCGTGCAACAGGGCGGAGACGGCCTGCCCGATCGACACCTCGGTGCCTCCGGCGACGGCCGCGAAGTCGGCGGCCATGCGGTGGCCGCCCAGCCTGGCGTGCCCCTTGGTGAGGGTGCGGCCGGGCAGGAAGATCTTCAGTTCCAGCCGGTCGCCGTCGACCGAGACGCCGGTCAGTTCGGCCCTGTTCGGCTGGAGCACGACCTGAAGGGCCCGGTCTGACGTCCAGACCGGCCTGGCCCACCAGCCGGGACGCAGCTTGAGCCCGGCGGGCCGCTCGGTGCGGCCCGGAGAGGCGCCGCGCAGCAGGCCGGTCGCCCGCGCGCCACGGCTCCAGAACACGATCTCGGCCCGCCACGTGGTGGTGTCGCGGACGGCGGGACGGTGACGCAGCCGCCGCCGCGCGCCGGAGACGATCGCGCGGACCGCCCCGCGCCAGCGCAGCGCGAACGGGTTCAGCTCGGCGGTGAAGCCCGACCAGTCGTAGTTGCAGCCCGGCTCGCGGGCCCCGTGGGTCGCCTCGGGCGCGAACACCCGGCGGGTGCGCAGCCGCACGGGCGGCAGCCAGCGCGGCCCGCGCAGCACCACCGTGGCCCGGTTGAAGCGGCGGCTGCGGACCGACAGGCCTGCCAGGTAGGCGAAGCCGGTGACGCGCAGCCTGCCGTCGACCCAGACGATGTCGTCGATGTGGGTGACCGGCACCAGGTCGGCGCGGCGCAGCCGGAACAGGTCGGGCGGCAGCTCGTCGCGGAAGGGCAGGTCGGCGTACCAGCGCAGGCCCTTGCGGATGCGCTTGGACGGCTCGGCCGCCGCGGCCACCACCGTGGTGAGGGTCTCGCCGTCGACCAGTTCCTCGTCGGGACGGTGCTCGATCAGATGGCAGATCAGCCTGCGCGCCACGGGCAGGTCGTGCTTGACCCTGGCGTCGACCGCGGCCAGGTAGGGGCGCACCAGGGTGATCAGCTCGCGCCGCCGGGCCGCGCCGCGCTTGACGGCGAGATCCATGCGCCCGCCCAGCGGGCCGCTGAGAACCTCGGAGTCGAACGCGGAGTCTCGGCCACCCGGGCCGACCGCCTTCATGACGGCTTCGAGCGGTTCACCCCGATCGCAGAGGTCCTGGACAGCCTTCAGACGGTCGGCGAGCAGATCGCCGCTCGGCACCTGGGCTGTGACGCCGGTTGCCATCGGGGAGGCACCGCCTTTCGGACCGCCATCACTGTTCAGGCCATGGTAATGGGAGTCACAGGCTGCGTATTCGCCCCAAACCGGAAACCGCAGCTCACGGCGGTTACTTAAAATCCGCTGAACGCCCGTCCCAGCGGGCCAGCCGCATGTCGGCCCGCTCGCCGCGCAACGGTGTGCCCTCCTCGCGCCAGTGCGCCAGGCAGCGTTGCTGATGGTCGGGGGCCGCGCCGGTGCCGTCGGCGTGCACGACCCGCCACCAGGGCACGCCGCCACCCCAGGTGGACATCACGCGCCCCACCTGGCGGGGGCCGCCCTCGCCGAGGTACTCGGCGATGTCGCCGTACGCCATGACCTTGCCGGGCGGGATCCGCTCGACGACCTCGAGGACACGTTCCGCGTACGGGTTCAGGGGGTCCACACGGCCGGCCCTGCCTCGATGATCTCCTCGAACTTGCCGATCTCGCCCACCATGCCGTCGGTGACCACCTCCACGACGCCGTCGCGGAGCGCGTAGACCTCGCCGTCCTCTCCGACGAGGCTGCCGCCGAGCACGGAGGACAACCGGACGAGCTGGGCCACCTGCCAGTCGGAACCGGGTTCGCCGATGACCTGGCCCTGCCAGCGTCCGACGGCGTGCGTGCCGCCGCGGTGCCTGGCGACGATCTCAGATTCGCGCAGCTCGAAACCGGCAGGCGCGATCGCCTTCGCGAGCTCCGCGAACGCTAGAGGCGACTCGCGGACCACCCGCAGCTCGTATCCCATGACGCGGGACCATAGCGGATCTTTACCCCTTCCGCTGATTGAGCACGATGATCCCGCCGCAGAAGGTGACGAGTGCCAGCAGAACGCCCCCTCCGTACAGCCACAGCCGCCACGGATCAGGCCCTGGACGCGACGGGACCGGCGAGTTCTCGCCCGCCCCGAAGTGCTGGTCGTCGGGGACCGCGACGCCGCGCCGCTCGCCCGCTGTGGGCCGATGCCCGGCGGGGAACCGGCTGGCTACCATCGACCCGTGCACCAGAACACGCCCCGGCCTCCCCTGCTGCAACGGCTGCCGCC
>NZ_JBEXUP010000251.1:0-5897 GCF_040614375.1 Nonomuraea sp. NPDC005983 | reverse complement strand
TGACCGTCCGGCTGCGCCGCCTGGCCTGGCCGCTGCTGCCGCTGGCGGCGGTGTGGATCCCGCTCCCCCACCTGCTGCTCGAGCTGGGCGTGCCCCCGCAGCCGCTGGAGACGGGCGCGAAGCTGACCGGCCAGCTCCTGTGGTTCCTCGCCGTGTACGTGATCGCCGTGGTGTCCACGCCGTACCTGCTGGGCCTGCACGCCCGGCACGGGCTGCGGGTGCCGGCGGCGCTGGCGGCCGGCGCGGTGCTGACGGACGTCGCGCGCTTCTCGACCGGCGTCGAGCCGCTCGGCTACCTCAACATCGTCTTCGTCTGGCTGGTGGTGCACCAGCTCGGCTTCCTGTACGCCGAGGGCCGGCTGACCCGTCCGTGGCCGCTGGCGATCGGCGGGTTCGGGACGGCGGCGCTGCTGGTGGCGTTCGGCCCGTACCCGGGCAGCATGATCGGCCTGCCCGGCGCGGAGGTGTCCAACATGGCCCCGCCCACGCTGGCCATGCTGGCCGTCGCCGCCGGGCAGATCGGCCTGGCCACGCTGCTGCGCCCGTGGATCCTGCGGCTCAGGACGGACGGGCTGCTCGCCTGGGCGGGGCCGCGCGTCATGACCGTCTACCTGTGGCACATGCCCGCGCTGTTCGCGGTCACCGGCGTGGTGGTCGTCGGCCTGGGACTCGACACGCCGGCGCCGGGCAGCCTCGGCTGGTTCGCCGGGTGGCCGCTCTGGTTCGGGCTGCTCTGCCTGGTGATGTGGCCGCTGCTGAAGGGGTTCGCCCGTTTCGAGGAGCCGCCCGCGCTGCCATACGGGAAGGCGACCTGGGGCTCTTCGCTCGGCGCGGCCGTGCTCGTCGGCGGCGGCCTGCTGATGCTGACGGTGGCCGGGTTCGCGCCCGGCTGGACGCCGGTCGTCGCGACGGTCGCGATCCTCGGCGGCCTGCTGGCGACCGGCCCTCGAACACCGCTCTCGGCCCGGCACGGCTCCCGCCGGGGTTCGAGCACGAGGGAAACTTCGGCAGGATAGGGAGTGTGAGCCTACTCGTTGACCGCCTGCCCGAAGAGATCGACGCCGAGCCCGACGCCATCTTTGACGCCTTCGCCTCCTGGAACACCGAGCGCGGGCTCACGCTCTATCCCGCGCAGGAGGAGGCGCTCATCGAGGTGGTGTCCGGGAGCAACCTGATCCTGGCCACGCCCACCGGCTCGGGCAAGAGCCTCGTCGCCGCCGGCGCCCACTTCACGGCCCTGACGCGGGACGTCCGCACCTTCTACACCGCGCCGATCAAGGCACTGGTGTCGGAGAAGTTCTTCGACCTGGTCGCGATCTTCGGCACCGAGAACGTCGGCATGATGACGGGCGACGCCAGCGTCAACCCGGGCGCGCCGATCATCTGCTGCACGGCCGAGATCCTGGCCAACGTGGCGCTGCGCGACGGCGCGGCGGCCGACATCGGCCAGGTCGTCATGGACGAGTTCCACTTCTACGCCGAGCCCGACCGCGGCTGGGCGTGGCAGGTTCCGCTGCTGGAGCTGCCGAACGTGCAGTTCATCCTGATGTCGGCGACGCTCGGCGACGTCTCCATGTTCGAGCGCGACCTGACCAGGCGCACCGGGCGTCCCACCGCGGTGGTCAAGCACGCCGAGCGGCCGGTGCCGCTGGTGTACTCGTACCGGATGACTCCGCTGCACGAGTCGCTGGAGGAGATGCTCAGCACCGGCCAGGCGCCCGTGTACGTGGTCCACTTCACCCAGGCCGCCGCGATGGAGCGGGCCCAGGCGCTGATGTCGATCAACATGGCGACCAAGGCCGAGAAGGAGGCGATCGCCGCCATGATCGGCGGCTTCCGCTTCACCACCCGGTTCGGCCGCGCGCTGTCGCGACTGGTACGGCACGGCATCGGCGTCCACCACGCCGGGATGCTGCCGAAGTACCGGCGGCTGGTGGAGCGGCTCGCCCAGGCGGGGCTGCTGAAGGTCATCTGCGGCACCGACACGCTGGGCGTGGGCGTCAACGTGCCGATCCGCACGGTGCTGTTCACCGCCCTGTCCAAGTACGACGGCAACAAGGTGCGGCGGCTGCGCGCCCGCGAGTTCCACCAGATCGCGGGCCGCGCGGGGCGGGCGGGCTTCGACACGATCGGCTACGTCGCCTGCCAGGCGCCCGAGCACGACATCGAGAACGCCAAGGCGCTCGCCAAGATCGGCGACGACCCGAAGCGGCGGCGCGGCTACGCCCGCAAGAAGCCGCCCGAGGGCTTCGTCGGCTGGAGCGAGGAGACCTTCGACAAGCTCCAGCAGGCCGAGCCGGAGCCGCTGAACTCCCGGTTCAAGGTGAGCAACGCGATGCTGCTGGCGGTCATCAACCGTCCGGGCGACTGCTTCCGGGCGATGAAGCACCTGCTCACCGACAACCACGAGGATCGCAAGTGGCAGCGCCGGCACATCAGCCAGGCGATCGCCATCTACCGGTCGCTGCTCGCGGGCGGCATCGTCGAGCAGCTCAAGGAGCCCGACGAGCAGGGCAGGCGGGCCAGGCTCACCATCGAGCTGCAGGAGGACTTCGCGCTCAACCAGGCGCTGTCCACGTTCGCGCTGGCCGCCTTCGACCTGCTCGACCAGGAGTCGCCCGGGTACGCCCTCGACATGGTGTCGATCGTCGAGTCCATCCTCGACGACCCGCGCCAGATCCTGTCGGCGCAGCTGAAGAAGGCCCGCGGCGAGGCGGTCGCGCAGATGAAGGCCGACGGCATCGAGTACGAGGAGCGGATGGAGCAGCTCGCCGAGGTCATGTACCCGATGCCGCTCGACGACCTGCTGCTCGGGGCGTACGAGACGTACCGGCGGGGGCATCCCTGGGTGGGCGACTACACGGTCAGCCCGAAGTCGGTGGTCCGCGACATGTACGAGCGGGCGATGACCTTCAGCGAGTACATCCAGGTCTACGAGCTGGCCCGCTCCGAGGGCACCGTGCTGCGTTACCTGGCCGACGCCTACCGCACGCTCAGCCGCACCGTCCCCGAGCACCTGAAGCGCGACGACCTGGTCGACCTGATCGAGTGGCTCGGCGAGCTGGTCCGGCAGGTCGACTCGTCGCTGATCGACGAGTGGGAGAAGCTGGCCAACCCGGCCGAGGCGCTGGAGAAGCAGGAGCAGCTGGAGGCCAAGGTGCGGCCGGTCACCGGCAACCCGCGGGCGTTCAGGGTGCTGGTGCGCAACGCGATGTTCCGCCTGGTCGAGCTCTGCGCCATCGAGAAGGAGGACGAGCTGGAGGAGCTGGCCCCCGACGTCGACTGGGGCGCCGCGCTCGACGCCTACTACGACGAGCACGAGGAGATCCTCACCGACGCCGACGCGCGCGGGCCCGCGCTGCTGCGGATCGAGGAGGAGAGCGGGCTGTGGAAGGTCCGCCAGACGATCAGGGACCCTGCCGGCGACGGCGACTGGGGCATCGACGCGCAGATCGACCTCGCCGCCTCCGACGAAGAGGGCCGCGCCGTCGTCCACGTGCAGGGGCTGAACCGGCTCTGAGGTTGAAGCCGTGTGCCGGAACGGACTGGCAACAACGTTCCGACACACGTGCGTGTCTCTAGTCTCTCGCCAGGAACTTCCGCATCTGGTCATCAGAATGTCCCAAGATCGAGACATTCCGCACAATTCGCCGAAGCTCGCGGAGCTCGCAGAGCTCGCAGAGCTCGCAGAGCTCGTCGGCCCTCAGCAGGAGGCGATGTCGCAGATCTTCGCGAGCATCCGCTCGGCGTCCTTGGTCTGCTGGGCGTAGTCGGAGGTGGCGGGCTTGCCCCACTCGCCCGCCTGCGTGTACAGGATCAGCGCGTTGGCCCGGCGGGCGACCACCGCCCGCTCCCCGCCAATGCCGATCTTCTTCCCCTGGTAGCTCTGCCCCGAGACGCGCACCGCCTCGTCGCCCAGCGTGACCGCGCTCGTGGCGTACCGGTACGCGGACGAGCCACAGCTCTTCAGCGCGGCCCGCAGCTCCCGCAAGGCCCTGGCCGCGTCAGCGGGGGCGGCGTACAGGACCACCTGCTCGGACTTGGAGAAGTCCGGCACCGCCGTGTAGACGAGGGTCTTGGCCGAGGTGCGTCCCGCCTGGCCGAGCCTGACCTTGTCGCACGGGTTCACCACCAGCTTGGCGCCCTTCTTCCCGCTCACCTGCCACGAGGTCTCGGGGTTGTCGTCCTTCTTGGACGCGGCCTTCTCGTACAGCAGGAAGCCGTTGGGGATGGCGACAGCGGTCGCTAACAGAATCACGCTGATCATGGGTCGAAATTGTACGAATGAGCGAGCAAGAGATCAGGCGAGTCCTCGGATTGCTGTACCAGGACGACACCCTGCGGGCCTTCGCCTCCCTGGTGCCCGGCGTCACCGAAGGGCTGCCGCCGAAGACCCTCGCGCGACCGCCGACCCCGCCCCGGAGGTGAGCGCCGAGGAACACCTGCTGCGGGCCGTATCCGACATCACCCGCGCCCACGGCCGGCTCTGCCCTCCCGAAACGGTCGCGCCCTAATCTGCATTAGCAACTCGGTGTAACCCCACCCTTTTGGCTGGCATTGGCCACTTTGATGCGAATTCGCCGCCTATTCATCTACGAATCCCCCGCTCATCGCATAAGGCGCAAGGCTGCCAAAGGATTTCTGAAGTCTCGAACGACTCATTGATGGCCATCTCGATCGGAGTGATCTATGATGTGTGACATACTAGTCCTCCACTCGGGGCCGAGGAGGGGTTCGTGTCAGGCATCGCAGGACTTGACGAACGCGTGGCCGAAGTGGTTAAGGCAGCTCAGCTGGTCAGGCCGGGGAATCGGACCAGTACACGGACTACGACGAGGAGGCGCGGGACTACCGTCACATCCCCTTCTTCGCCGAGGCCAAGCAGAGGCTGGGCGGGTGAACGTGATCAACATCCCGATCTTCCAGATCGACGCGTTCACTGACCGGATCCTCTGGGGGAACCCGACGGCGGTCTGCCTGCTCGACGAGTGGCTGCCCGACGCCGTCATGCAGGCCATCGCCCTAGAGAAGACGGCCTTCATCGTGAGGAACGCAGACGCCTACGACCTGCGCTGGTTCACTCCGGCCACCGAGGTCGAGCTGTGCGGGCACGCCACACTGGGCGCGGCGTACGTCGTCCTGACACATCTCCAGCCGGACCGAGGCGAGGTGACGTTCCACTCGGCCAGCGGACCGCTCATGGTCGCCCGGCACGGGGACATGTTCGGCAGGGACGATCCACCTGTCCGACGACGACCTCCACCAGAACTGAGAGGGATGACTTGCGCACCAAGCGAATCTTCCATGCGGTCGACTCCCACACCGAAGGCATGCCCACCCGTGTGATCACCGGTGGCGTCGGGGTGATCCCCGGAGCGACGATGGCGGAGCGCCGGATCCACTTCCGCGAGAACCTCGACCACATCAGGACCCTGCTCGTGACCGAGCCGCGGGGGCACGCGTCGATGAGCGGGGCCATCCTCCAGCCGCCCACCAGGTCCGACGCGGATTGGGGCGTGCTGTTCATCGAGGTGTCCGGTTACCTGCCGATGTGCGGGCACGGCACGATCGGGGTCGCGACCGTCCTGGTGGAGACGGGCATGGTCACCGTGACCGAGCTGGTCACCACCGTGCGCCTGGAGACCCCGGCGGGTCTGGTCGTGGTCGACGTGGCGGTCTCCGACGGGGTCGCGCGGAGCGTAACCCTCAGGAACGTTCCGGCGTTCTGCGAGCGGCTGGACGCCGAGCTCGAGGTCCCCGGGTTCGGCTCCGTCCGCTACGACCTCGCTTACGGCGGCAACTTCTACCAGAATGTGGGCCAGTGCTCCGGCGTTTACGCCGGGGGTGAAGGCCCACGTGGGAGTGCCCGCTAGGGCGCGAGCGTGCCCTGACCTTTC
>NZ_JBEXUP010000250.1:0-5968 GCF_040614375.1 Nonomuraea sp. NPDC005983 | reverse complement strand
GTCGCGGTAGTCGGGATGGACGTTCGACTCAAGATTCTCGTGATATTTCCGGAAAGTCGCCGTCACCTCGCTCGGCACCGCCATCGAGGCCCTGGAACTGCTGCGGGTCAAGGAGGCGGGCCAGGCGACCCTCCTGATCGCCCGCGACCATCCGGGCGACGGCACGCTTCCCGACGACCGCTCCGGTGCGTCCGCGGTGCTCGACGGCTCCGGCATGGCTCGGCGCGGGCCGGCGCCGCAGGGCGGGCAGTGGGCGGCCGAGCTGGTGAGCGTGCCGGCGCCGCTCAGCGACGCCGTCGAGCATGTGCTCGGCGACGTCGTGGTCGTCGACGATCTCCAGGCGGCCCGCGACGTGGTGCGGCGGCACCCTGGGCTGCGGGCCGTCACCAGGAGCGGTGACGTGGCCGGAGCCCACGTGGCCAGCGGCGGTTCCGAGGGCGGCACGTCGGTGCTCCAGGTGCGGGCCGCGCTCGACGACGCCGTGGCCGACCTGGAGGAGGCCGAGAGCAGGGCCGAGCAGACCGCCGTCGCCCTCGACGACGCCGTCGCGGCCGAGCAGGCCGCCCAGGCCGCCCTGGAGGCCGCCCAGGCGCACGTGAACGAGGCACAGAGCGCCGCGGGAACCGCGCAGGCCGGGGTGAGCGCCGCGCAGGGCGCGCTCGACCAGGTCAGGGCCCGCCAGCGGGAGGCCGACCAGCGCCACGCCGCAGCGGCCAAGCGGCTCGCCCAGCTCGAAGCGGCGGCCAAGGCCGCACAGGACGAAGCGGCGCGGCTCACCGGAAGCGTCAAGGCCGCCGAGGAGGCCCGCGCCGAGGGGCTGGAGGAACTGGCGGAGCTGGAGATCCGGCTGGCCGAGGCCGAGTACGCCCAGGAACTGGAGGCCGAGCCCACCACCGAGGCGCGCGACGAGCTGGCCGACACCTGCCAGACGGCCAGGCAGCGCGAGATGGAGACCCGCCTCCAGGTCCGCACCGCCGAGGAGCGGGTCAGGGGCATCGAGGGCAGGGCCGACGGCCTCGTCAGGGCCGCCGAGCGGGAACGCCAGGACCGCGCCCAGGCCGCCGCCCAGCGGGCCAGACGCAGGCAGCAGGCCGCGGTGGCGGAGGCGGTCGTCAAGGGCGCCAAGCAGGTGCTCGCCGCGCTGGCGACCTCGATCCAGCTCGCCTCCAGGCAGCGCGACGAGGCCGACCTGGCCCGGGTCGCCGTCGACGCCGAGCTCAAGCAGGTGCGCGTGCGCGTCCGAGAGCTCGGTCAGGAGCTCGACAAGCTGGTCAACCGCGTCCACGGCAGCGAGGTCGCCCGTACCGAGCAGCGCCTGCGCCTGGAGCAGCTCGAGCAGCGGGCCCTCGACGAGTTCGGCGTCGAGACCGAGTCCCTGGTCCCCGAGTACGGCCCGCAGGCCCCGGTTCCCGGCGACCCGCCCGTCCCGTACGTGCGGGAGGAGCAGGAGAAGCGCGCCCGCACGGCCGAGAAGCAGATGAACCAGCTCGGCAAGGTCAACCCGCTCGCCCTGGAGGAGTTCGCCGCGCTGGAGGAGCGCCACGCCTTCCTCAGCTCGCAGCTGGAGGACCTCAAGAAGACCAGGCGCGACCTGATGACCGTGGTCAAGGAGGTCGACGACCGGGTGGAGCAGATGTTCTCCTCCGCTTACGAGGACGTCGCCCGCGAGTTCGAGCAGATCTTCACCAGGGTCTTCCCTGGCGGCGAGGGCCGGTTGGTGCTCACCGACCCCGCCGACATGCTGACCACCGGCATCGAGGTCGAGGCCAGGCCGCCGGGCAAGAAGGTCAAGCGGCTGTCGCTGCTGTCGGGCGGCGAGCGCTCGCTGACGGCGGTGGCGTTCCTGGTCTCCATCTTCAAGGCCAGGCCCTCGCCCTTCTACGTGATGGACGAGGTCGAGGCCGCGCTCGACGACACCAACACCCAGCGCCTGCTGACCCTGTTCGAGGAGCTGCGGCAGAACTCACAGCTCATCGTGATCACCCACAACAAGCGCACGATGGAGATCGCCGACGCGCTCTACGGCGTTTCGATGCGCGGCGACGGCGTCACGCAGGTGGTCAGCCAGCGCTTGCGCGAACGCGAGCCGGCCTGATCCGCGTGGCCTTGTGCTGGAGCATGGCGGGCGATCTGGAAAACTGACATCTTGTGGATGGTTATCTCGGCGTCATAGTGATCGTGGTCGTCGTCGCCCTGCTGGCGGTCGGCGGCCTCTTCCTGCTTTTCCGGCCGGGGGGCAAGGCCGCGCCGCCCGCCGAGCCTCCCGAGACGATCGCACCCCCCGAGGAGCAGCGGCCTCCCGCGGCGGCGGAGGAGGTTGAGGGGGCGACCACCACGCTCCCGCCCCCGGTCAAGCCCGCCGAGCCCGTCGTCGTCCCGCCAGAGGTGGAGGTGCCGCCGCCGTCCGCGGGCCGGATGGTGCGGCTGCGCTCCAGGCTGGCGCGCTCGCAGAGCGCGTTCGGGCGGGGCCTGCTCGAACTGCTGTCCCGCGACCGGCTCGACGACGAGGTCTGGGACGAGATCGAGGAGCGGCTGATCACGGCCGACGTGGGCGTCGGGCCGACCCGCGCCATGGTCGAGGAGCTGCGCACCAAGGTCAAGGTGCTCGGCAGCCGCACCCCCGACGAGGTGCGCGGCCTGCTGCGCGAGCAGCTGCTCGCCCAGATCGACCCCGACCTCGACCGCACGCTGCACGTGCAGAAGCACGGCGAGCGGCCCGCCGTGGTGCTCGTCGTCGGCGTGAACGGCACCGGCAAGACCACCACCACGGGCAAGCTGGCCCGTGTGCTCGTCGGCGACGGCAAGAAGGTGGTGCTCGGCGCGGCCGACACCTTCCGCGCGGCCGCCACCGACCAGCTGCAGACCTGGGGCGACCGGGTCGGCGCCGACGTGGTGCGGGGGCCCGAGGGCGGCGACCCCGCCTCGGTGGCCTTCGACGCCACCGCGAAGGGCATCGAGGAGAAGGTCGACACCGTCATCATCGACACGGCCGGTCGCCTGCACACCAAGACCGGGCTGATGGACGAGCTGGGCAAGGTCAAGCGGGTCATCGAGAAGAAGGCCACCGTCGACGAGGTGCTGCTGGTGCTCGACGCCACCACGGGCCAGAACGGCATGCGCCAGGCCCAGGTGTTCGCCGAGGTGGTCAACATCACCGGCATCGCGCTGACCAAGCTCGATGGCACGGCCAAGGGCGGCATCGTCATCTCGGTCCAGCGGGAGCTGGGGGTTCCGGTCAAGCTGGCCGGTCTCGGCGAGGGCCCCGACGATCTCGCGCCGTTCGACCCCGAGGTCTTCGTGGACGCAATTCTGGGCGATTAACCCGCTGTTTTCGGATGCCGGCCATGTTTATGGCCCTTTCCGAAAAAAACGGGAAATATCGCTTACCGGGACAAGCCTTGATCGCCGAGTTTGCGTGTGTTCACATGAACCGGTTGCCGCCGAGATCGCCTGCGTGGGAATTCTCGCGATCTCGGCATGCTCACCGCGAAAGGGTCCCGATGAAAAAGGTCGTCGTTCACAAGCCTGGAACCGTGAAGCCTTCCGGCGCCGCCGCGCCGCGACACGGCCACTGACTCCGGCTGGGCCGGCGTCCCCCAACGGGGCGCCGGCCGTGACAGCACCGGAGACGGACCACGGAAGAGGTATCGGGTGGACACGATCGTTCTGGACGCAGACCGCAGGCTCCACGGCCCCTACACACTCGGCGCCGCGCTGCTGGACCGCCTCGTCCCCGAGGCGCTGGACCGGTGGCCCGACCTGGTCGCCGCGCACGACATCGAGATCCGCGTCGCCGCGCCGCACCTGGAGATCCCGGTGCGCAGGCGATCGCTCGCCGACAGCCTGCCGAGAGCGCAGCGCATCCTGATCCCCGGCGCCCGCCGCACGCTCAGGATCGCCAACGGGCTGGCCGAGTTCGTCCGCGACCACCTGGGCAGAAGCGGCCCCCTGACCCTGACGGTCGACAACCTCGACGAGGCGGACCCGACCGACACCGAACTCGCCGAGGTGCTGGGGCGGCGGCTCGACCCCGGCCTGCTGCGGCTCGTCCGCGGCCGGTCGGTGCCGGGAACCGGCCCGCTCCGCGCCGACTTCGACCGGTTCCGCGACGAGGGCTTCCACCACGCCATGGCCGAGGCGGGCCTGGAGGCGCTGCGCGGCATGGCGTACGAGTCCGACCCGGAGGGCTGGCGGCGGCTCGTCGAGCGGGTGGCGGGTGCGCTGGAGGCCATCGAACGCGAGGACGAGGCCCGCGCCCTGTACGACAGGGCCCGCCGCGAGAGCACCGACCCCAAGCACCGCGCCACGATCGCGTACGGCACGGCCATGCTGCTGGTACGCCACCACGACCCCGCCCAGCGCGACGCCGAGCAGGCCCTGGCCTGGATCAACGAGGCCGTCGCCCTCACCTCGCTGCTGCCCGATCCCCGCGTTCGCGCCTTCCACCTCGGGTTCGACCTCAACGGCAAGGCCCTGGTGGAGGTCCGCAGGGGCCGCCGGGACGCGGCGCTCGCCCTGGTGCAGGAGGCCATCGACCTGGCCGAGCAGGACCTGCGCGGCGAGCACCCCGTCCACCGGCTCGTCCTGTACGCCAACAGGGCCCAGCTGATGGCGATGGCGGGCCGCACTCAGGAGGCCCTGGCCGACTACGCGATCGCCATCGGCGCCGACCCCGGCTACCCCGACTACTACCTGGACCGCGGCAGCCTCCTTCACAAGCTCGGCGAGTACGACCACGCGCTGGCCGACTTCGAGGCCGTGATCCGCCTCAGCCCGCCCTTCCCTGAGGCGTACTACAACCGGGCGGAGGTCAGGTTCGCCACCGGAGACCTCGACGGCGCCCGCGCCGACCTGGACCACACGCTGGAGCTCGATCCGGAGTTCGCCCCTGCGTACGTGAACAGGTCCGGCCTGCACGCGGCGGCGGGTGCGTACGACCTGGCCAGGCAGGACGTGGAACGCGGGCTGGCCCTCGACCCGCGCAGCCCCCACCTGATGTGCGTCCTCGGGCAGGTGGAGGCCGCCGAGGGCAGGCAGGCGGAGGCCATGGCCGCCTTCGACGCGGCCCTCGACCTCGACCCCGACCTGGTGGCAGCCTGGGCGAGCCGCGGCGCGCTGGCCTTCGAGTCCGGCGACCACGCCGCCGCCCTGTCCGACCTGACGAGGGCGCTGAAGCTCGCGGAGACGGCGGAGCTGCTGTTCAACCGGGCCCTGGTGCACCGTGCCGCGGGACGTGCCGAGGAGGCCGCACAGGACCTGCTCAGGGCCGCTGAGCTGGCTCCTGACGACCCGGACATCGCGCGGGAGCTCGCCAGGGCGTGACCACCCGTGGACGGCGGCTACTGGCTCCTGCTGGCGGCCTTCCTGACCTCGTCGCTGGGCACCTGGATCTACCGGCTCGCCCTGCCGCTGCTGGTCTACGACCTGACGGGGTCCGCGCTCGGCACGGGCCTGGTCTACGTCATGGAGTACCTGCCGTACCTGGCGCTGGGGATGTTCGGCGGGGTGCTGGCCGACCGGTTCGACCGCGGGCGCGTCCTGGTGCTCGGGGACACGCTCTGCGGTGCGATCACCGCCGTGCTCGCGGTCGTGGTCACGGTGCGGGTGCGGCAGCTCTGGCCGATCTACCTGGTGGCGTCGCTGCTGGCCGCGGTCGATCCGCTCTACCAGCCGGCGTTCCGGGCGATGGTGCCCTCGCTGGTGCGGCCGGAGCGGCTGCCTCAGGCCAACGCGCGGATCCACATCGGCGAGCACGCGGTCAACATGGCGGGCCCGGTGGTGGGCGGCGCGCTCGTGGTGGCGTTCGGCTACCAGGTCGCGGTCTACGCGGACGCGGGGACGTTCCTGCTGTCCGCGCTGCTGATCGCGCTCATCGGAAGGGGCGCGACGCGGGGAGGCGGGCCCAGCGGGAGGGCGCAGGACGCGCCGGGGGCTCGCCGCGCGTCCGTGGGGGCGGACATCGGCGAGG
>NZ_JBEXUP010000249.1:0-6010 GCF_040614375.1 Nonomuraea sp. NPDC005983 | reverse complement strand
CCGCCCCGGTGGCCGACGCGCTGCGGCGCATCGAGGAGGCCGGGCAGCGGGCGCTGGCGTCGATGGACAGGACGGTGGAGATGCTCAACGGCGAGCCGGGCGCGGCCGCGGGCAGGCACGTGCCGGGCATCGAGGCGCTGCCGCAGCTCGCCGACGGCTTCTCACCGTCGGCCCGGGTGTCCCTCACCGTCGAGCCGGGGCCGGACGTGCCGCGCGAGACGTCCGCCACCGCCTACCGGGTGGTGACGGAGGCGCTGACCAACGTCCGCAGGCACGCGACGCGGGCGACCCGCGTCGACATCACGGTGACCCGCGAGGACGCGAGGGTGCTCGTGCGTGTCACCGACGACGGCGGCGGCCACTCGGAGGCGCCCGACAGGGGCGGATTCGGCCTGGTCGGCCTGGCCGAGCAGGTCGAGATGCTGGGCGGCACGCTGTCGGCGGGCCCCACGCCGGGCGGCTGGAGCGTCAGGGCGGCGATCCCGGCATGACGACGCGCATCCTCATCGCCGACGACCAGGACGACGTCCGGATCGGGTTCAGGCTCATCCTCGACTCCCAGCCCGACATGACGGTCGTCGGCGAGGCCGCCGACGGACAGGCGGCGGTGGACCTGGCCCGCCACCTCAGACCCGACGTGGTGCTGGCCGACATCCGGATGCCCAGACTCGACGGGCTGGAGGTCACCAGGCTGCTCGCGTCCGAGACCAGGGTGATCGTGGTGACCACGTTCGACCAGGACGACTACGTCCACACCGCGCTGCGCGACGGCGCCTGCGGCTTCCTGCTCAAACGGTCGGGCCCTGCGCTGCTCGTCGAGGCCGTCAGGGCCGCGATGGCCGGTGACACGCTGATCAGCCCGCAGGTCACCGTCAGGCTGCTGCGCCACCTCCGCGCCCCGAAGGCGAAAGCGCCGGGGGAGCCGCTCACCGGGCGCGAGCTGGAGATCGCCCGGCTCGTCGCCCACGGACGCACCAACGCCGAGATCGCCGCCGAGCTGTTCATCAGCCCGGGCACGGTCAAGACGCACGTGGCCAACATCCAGCGCAAGGTGCACGCCGCCAACCGGGTCGGCATCGCCGCCTGGGCCTGGAGCTCCGGGACGGTCTAATCGGTAAGGAAGCTCCAAAGGGGTGAAACCCGGGAGGCCCCCCATGACTGGGGCGACCGCATCGGCCGTAAGGCCACCCTCATCTCCAAGATCGACATCTCCGACGCCGCCGCGTACGGTAGCAGCCCGGCCTAGCTCAGGCTGACCCGTGCCCCCGAGCTCGCGCCGGATTCATGCAGTTCCAGCTCGGCGGGCTGGGCGTCCTTCGGCAGCTCGAACAGCAGCTTGCCGGTGAAGGAGCCGCCCGGCCCGATCTGGACGGGCGCGAGCTCGGCGCCGTCCTTGCCGAGCAGCTCGGTGCCGGGGTGCGGCGCGTCGTCCTCGTCGATCAGCTGCTGCTGAGCGGGGGACAGGACGCGCGCCTCGTCGCCGACGTTCGTCACCTTCACCGCCACCTGGCACGACCGCGTGGGGGCGCCTCTCGCCGGTTTGGGGCAGCTGCTGCTGGTGACCGCGAACCTCAGCCGTCCGTCCTGGACGGGGCTGCCCGCGCCGGCCGTGTCGGACGATCTGAGCAGCCAGACGATGACGGCGATCAGCAGCAGGAACAGCAGGACGACCGCCACCAGCGCGGTCATGCAGCCGGTGAACACGCCTCGCTTCCGCTTGGCGGGCGGGAACGGCGCAGCACCGCGCGGCGGCAGCGGCCCCTGGCCCGTCTGGTGAGGCGGCAACCCCTGCGACGGCCCTCGCCCTGTCCGGTTGGGCAGCGGCACCGGACCTGTCTGATGGGGCAGCAGGACTTGACCTGTCTGGTGGGGCAGCGGGACCTGCCCCGTCTGGTGGGGGAGCGGGCCGCGCGCGGAGCCGCCCTGCGGCGGCTGCGCGGACCCCGGACGGGCGGGCTGGGCGCGTCCGGACTGGCCGGGCCCCGGTGGCACAGGCCCCGGCGTCACAGGCCCCGGTGGCACAGGCTGGGCCTGGACGGGTGACGGGGACGGCGCACGGCGGGGCGGCGCAGGAGAGCCGGCAGACGCCGGCCGTCCCGGCGCGTTGCGCGGGAACTCGGCGAGCGGCGGGAACTCCGACGCGTTCCACGAGCTGGTGAGGTGGCGGCTCGCCGCGAGCTGCGCGGCGGGCTCGTCGGCCGCGCCCACCAGCTCGAGCAGCAACTGCTTGGCGGCGGGACGGCGGGCGGGATCGGGGTGGATGGCCGCGGCCACCAGCCGGTCGAGCGGCGCGGGAAGCCCGCGCAGGTCGGGCGGCGCGGTGCGGGCGCGAGCCGCCATCACGTAGGCGTCGCCCTCCCCGAACGGGTGCCCGCCCAGACCGGCGTACGCGATCAGCGAACCCCACGCGAACACGTCCCCTGCCGGGCTGGTGCGCCCCTCGAAGACCTGCTCGGGAGCGATCCAGCCGGGAGTCCCCATCACCATGCCCGCGTTGGTGTGCCGCGAGTCGACGTGCGTCGAGCGGGCCAGCCCGAAGTCGATCACCCGCGGCCCGGCCAGCGTCAGCATCACGTTGGCGGGCTTCAGGTCGCGGTGCACCAGCCCCACCGCGTGGATCGCGGTCAGCGCCGCGGCCACCCCCACCGCCGCCGAATGCAGCACCGACGGCGACAGCGCGCCGTGCTCGATCAGGTGGTCTTCCAGCGAGATGCCGTCGATGTACTCGGTGACCAGGTACAGGACGCCGTCGTGCTCGCCGTGGTCGAGGACGCGGGCCGTGCAGAACGAGGCCACCTTGCGGGCGTTGGACACCTCCTCGTGGAAGCGCGCCCGGTACACCTGGTCGGCGGCGTAGTCGCGGCGGATCGCCTTGAGTGCCACCACCGGCTCGTCGGCCTTCCTGGCCAGGTACACGGTGCCCATGCCGCCGGATCCGAGGCGGCTGACCAGCTCGTACGGGCCGATCGCCGGCGGGTCCTCTGGCGTCAGCGGAGTGCCTGCGGAGCGCCCCTGCTGCCCCAACGTCGCTGTCCTCTCGCCGTCGTCATCCCGTCGACTCAAACCGACCGATCCTCCGCCCGGCATGCCCATTTCCCCCAAGACTCTAACGGAGGAAGAACCCGCCCGGTGGCCACGCGGCAACCTCGCAGCGCCCGAGCGAGCCGCCGCGCAGGTCGCGCACCGCACCGGGCCGTGGGGCGGGGTGGCGGTGTCGCGCCGGTGTGGTGGCGGGTCTAAGGGCGGGGGCGCCGCCGCAGGGCTTCCGCGTGGTCCTGGACGCGTCTGGCGGCGTCCGCCAGGTGCGCGGAGGCCAGCGTGCAGCGCATGATCTGGCCGTTCAGCACGGCCTCGAACCAGGGGGGCGCCACCCCGTCCGCGCGCAGCCTGACGGCGAGATCGCGCAGGCGGCGGGCGAGGGCCGCCAGCTCGGCGGAGTCCCTGCGCAGCGTGTCGGCCGGATCGTCCACAGCGTCCTCCTTATCGGATCGTGATCGCGGCGCCGGCGGCGAAGAGACTCACCGCGGCGCGGCCCGCCGCCTGCCTGAGCGGCTGTTCGACCGGCCCCTCGGACGTGTCGGCGCGGCTCGTCGCGGCGCTCAGGCACCGAGAGCCGGCGGGCGGCAGGTCGCGGTTCCGGAGCCGGTACGCCTGCGAGCGCGTCACCGGCCCCCGGTAGGCCGCCAGCCGCCGCTCCAGCCGGGGACGGGTGACCGGCAGGTCGTCGCGGAGGTTGGCCAGATAGGCGGAGACGTGGTGGCAGCCGGGAAAGGTGTGGGCGGGGTCGGTGTAACCGACGGTGTACCAGCCGGGGGGCGGGTCGAGGCGGGTCCCGGCCGCCAGGACGTCCAGCGCGGGGACCAGGTCGTGCCGGTTGGTGACGGACGCGACCCAGGTGCGCGGGTCGGCGCAGGGCGGGCCGCTGACGGGCGCGCCGACGCACACCACGTGCGTCACCCGGTACCGGGAGCAGAACGCCGCGTCCCGCGCGAGGCCGAGCACCGCTGCTCCGCCCTCGCCGTGACCGATGAGCGCGATCAGGGCCCCGTCCGGCACCCCGAAGTCGGCAACGGCCTCGGCCAGCCCCTGTGCGTGCGCCGCCGCAGGCAGGCCCACACTCGTGAGCCCGTGCGCCGCCCCGCCCAGGCCGTCCGGCGACCCGGGTGGCCCCGCGCTGTGCAGCCCGTGCGCCGTCACACCCCCGCCCAGGCCGTCCGTCGCCTGGAGGACGTATCCGACGGTGCCGCCCGCCCGGACCTCCTGGAGCAGGACGCGGCCGTCGTCGCCGAGGCGCTCGAGGTTGCCCAGGTAGTCCAGCAGGCCGCCCTCGCCGCTCGCCGCCGGGAACGGCACGCGTTCGGCCGCGACCCCGTCACCGTCCCGTCCGGTGACCGTCCTGGCGGGTGCGCCCCGCTGCGGCTCGGCGCGGGACGGACGGCGGGACCCGGCGACGGAGCGGGCGGGCGGGTGGCCGGTGAGCAGCGCTCGCGTCGCCGCGACCTCCTTTGCGACCATCGCGACCGGCGGCGGCGTCGCGCCGCCTCCGCAGGGGAACGGGAAGCCGGATGACTCCGGGTCCCTGCCGGTGGCGACGGCGTCGAGGAGGGCGATGGCACCGGTCAGCTCGGGACGGCTCAGCGCGAGGGCCGAGACGCGCAACCGCAGCGAGGTGACGGCCACGCGGCCGGCCAGGCTCGCACGTCCTTCCGGTGGCAGCAGCCACGAGATCACCCCGCCCAGCAGCGAACCCCAGTCACTCAGGGGAGAGCCTCGACCACCCGGCAGCTCGCCTGGGACGGGGGTCCGGCCGTTCGGTGGGGAGCCCCGACTGCTCAGCGGGGACTCCCGGACGGCCGGCCGGTTGTTCGGCGGGGAGCCGCGGTGAGGGGAGACCACGGGGCTCAGCGCGTGGCCGAGGCCGTGGGGGTGGGTCAGGGCGTACAGGAGGGCGCGGTGGGCGCGCCAGGCCGTGCGGGGCGAGCGCGGCGCCGAGGTGGTGAGATCCTGGCCGAGCAGGATGGTGGTGGCGCGGTCGCCGATCGCCGCGATCCGCTCCGCGGTCTCGGCGAGCTCCTCCGCCGCCTCCCGCAGTGCGCGCCCGGCCTTCCCGCGCGGTCCTGGTGTGCTGATCGTGACGCCGTGCGGGGTCTTCTCGCGCGGTCCTGGTGTGCTGATCGTGACGCCGCGTGCGGTCATGCGGGGTCCTTTCTGGGGGTTCTGGGCAGCATCACGACCCGCAGGCGGAGCGGGTTGAGGGTGGAGGGCAGTGGTCGCGACGGCGACAACTCCCTCCCGACCGCCTCGGGACGGGCGAGCGCGAGCATCCCGTCCAGGAAGGCCGTGCCCACCAGCAGGGCCAGCTTCATCCCCTTACACCGGTCGCCGAACGGCGTGGCCCACAGCTCGTCGGAGGCCGTCCCGTCGAGCCACATCTCGGGGACGAACCGGTGCGCGGAGGGCAGGCCGTGGCCGTGCTGGTCCAGGCCGATCGGGACGAGCACCGTGGTGCCCGCCGGCACGGCGGTGCCGTACCAGTCGGTGACGCGGGTGGTCACCCACGACAGCGCGGGCGCCGGAGGCCACAGCCGCAGCCCCTCCTGCAGGCAGGCCCGCAGGTAGTCGGGGTCGGTCTCGGCGGTGTGCCGCTGCGCGGGGTGGGTGGCGAGCAGCGCCAGCGTCTGCAGCAGCCCGGACGCCGTGACGCTGAACCCCATCAGCCAGAACGCCGCCTGCCTGAGCCTGTTCAGTTCGGGGCCGAGGGGCGCGGAGGCGATCAGCCCGGCCAGGCTGCCGGGTTCGGCGCGGCGCAGGTGGTCGAGGAGCCTGGCGTCGTACCTGCCCGAGAGGATCTCGTGGCGGCGGCGTGCCCCGCGGCTGAATCCGACCCTGCCGGCCTCCCGTCTCAGCTCGGCGAGCAGCGCGCTCAGCTCCTCGTCACCCGCCGCGCCGGCGCCGTACACGCAGCGCCGGGCGACGCGCTGCCAGGCGGCGTTCAGCCGGTCGAAGCCGA
>NZ_JBEXUP010000248.1:0-6062 GCF_040614375.1 Nonomuraea sp. NPDC005983 | reverse complement strand
GCTTCGGCGGCGCAGACCTGGTCGGCGCCCGCACGCTGGCGCGCACGGGCCTGCTGCTGGCGCTGGCGGCGATGGCCGCCGTGGCGGGCCCGTCGGCGTTCACGCCGGTCCACCTGCTGCTGGGGGCGCTCCTCCTCGGCCTGGCCCTCCTGCTGCCGCGCGCCTTCAAGGCCCGGACGTACGGCCCGCGCCCCGGCACCCGCTTCGCCGTGCGGGCGCCGGAACCGGCCGGCGACCGCGTCCTTTATGCGCTGATCTCGCCGGCGTGCGGCCTCTGCAGCGCCATGCTCCCGGCCTTCGCCGCCGCCTCAGGCCGCGTGGACGTCGTCCTGGTGAGCGCCGCCGAGGAGGACGCCGTCCGCGCGTACCTCGCCGGGCACGCCGTGACGCTGCCCCTGGTGATCGACCCGGAGGTCTTCGACCGCAACGGCGTCCCGTGGCCGCCGTACGCCGTGGTGACGGACGGGTCGGGCACCGTCCTGGCCGCCGGGGGCACCGCCGACCCCGCCGACCTCGACGCCCTCCTGACCCAGGCCACCTGACGTCGAGGACACATGTCACCGTTCGTGGGTATGCCGTACGTCGTCGAGCGGGCCTGCCGTGACCTGCGCGGCGCGGTGTCGCTGCGGGGCACCGTGCCCGAGTGATCCCGAATCCTTACGCCTGGCATACACGAAGTCAGTAGACTCGCTCGCGTCCAACCGGCCGAGATCTGTACGGCGAGGCCTCTTGGCCATGGGCGGCGGCCCGCGGCCCCGTCCCCTGGGAGTCACGTGGTTGTCGACGCGCCCCCTTCGCCGCCGACCTCCCCTCCCCGCGGCCGCAAGCGCTGGCTGCGCTGGGTGATCGCGATCGTGGTGATCGTGGTCCTGCTGGTGGCGGGCGTGGTGGTCGGCGTGGTCGTGAAGCTGTCCAAAGTGAAGCAAGAGGACGTCTCCGGCGACCTCGGCGCGACCCGGCCGCCCAAGGTGGCGGGTACGGCGCTGAACGTCCTGGTCGTCGGCTCCGACCAGCGCGACGGCAAGAACGCCAAGTACGGGCACCGCGTCTCGGGCGAGCGCACTGACACGATCATGCTCGCCCACGTGTCGTCCAAGCGCGACAACGCGATGGTGATCAGCTTCCCGCGCGACTCGCTGGTGCAGCTCCCCGCCTGCCGCGCCAAGGGGAACCTGCCGGGCCAGCAGCCCCACCTCGGCATGATCAACGAGTCGTTCAACTCCGGCGGCATCGCCTGCACCTGGAAGACGATCGAGACGCTCACCCACATCCACATCGACCACTTCGTGAAGGTGGACTTCACCGGCTTCAAGAGCATGGTCGACGCGGTGGGCGGCGTGGAGATCTGCCTGCCGGAGCGGGTCGACGACAAGAAGGCGCTGCTCCACCTGCCCGCCGGGCGGCAGACGGTCAACGGCGAGCAGGCGCTCGGGTACGTCCGCGCCCGCTACAGCCTCGGCGACGGCTCCGACATCGGACGCATCCAGCGGCAGCAGATGTTCATCGCGTCCATGATGAAGAAGGTGATGAGCGGCGAGACGCTCACCGACCCCGGCAAGCTGTTCGGCTTCCTCGACGCGGGCCTCAGCTCCGTCACCACCGACGCCGACCTGACGCTCAGCGTCATGAAGGACCTCGCCGGAAGCCTCCAGGGGCTGAACGCCGGGCAGATCCGCTTCATCACCACCCCTTGGCACTACTCCCTCACCCAGCCCGGACGGGTCGAATGGGTGCAGCCGCAGGCAGGCAGGCTCTTCCAGATCGTCGCAGGCGACCGCAGCCTGCAGGGGGTCAAGGGCGGCCAGACCAAGATGCCGCGGTCGAAGGTGCAGATCGAGCTGCGCAACGGCACCTACCGCAGCGGCCTCGGCACCCAGGTCGCGGCCGGGCTTGAGCAGCGTGGCTACCACATCACCAAGATCGGCGACACGCCGCGCAAGCCGTACCCGAAGACCACGGTCCTGTACTCGCCGAACGGCGAGACCCGCGTCCCGACCCTGACCAAGGACCTGCTGTCCGGCGCGCCCAAGCTGGTGGCGGGCGCGCAGACCTCGCGGCTGGTGCTGGTGATCGGCGACGACTGGAAGGGGCTGAAGCCCCTGCGCACCGACGACTCCGAGGCGCTCAAGGGCTTCGACGCCACCCACGACACCTGCGCCTCCTGACACCGGGACGCGGTCACTTACCTGCCCGCCAGGCGCGGCACGTGCACCGGCGAACCGCCCGATTCGGCGCTAGAGGGCCTCGGCCAGGCCGCCGCCGTCGATGGCGGTGAAGCCGGCGTCCTCGATCAGCGGCACCACGGACTTCTTGGCGTCGTCGTCGCCCCAGTACGGCATGTCGGCGCGCGGCCCGCCCCGCTGGCCGGCCGTCCCGAGCTCGAGCAGCTCGTGGGAGAACTTCGTGTTGAACGTGCGCACCAGCCGGACGTCCTGCCCGAGCACCCGCTGCTGGTACTGCGGGCTGGTCAGGCCGTCGGGGACGGCCAGCACCAGCGTCCTGCCGTCGCGTTCCGTGATCGGGTTGCTGGGATCGATCACCACCTTGCCCGAGAGCGCGCCGCCGATCTCCTCGGCGACCTCCGGGAAGGCCTCCCACCCCACCGCGATCGCCACCACCTCGCCGAACCTGGCGGCTTCCAGCGGGCTGCCGCTGCGGGCGCCACCGCCCGCCGCGCTCGCGGCCGCCTCGGCGCTGCCGGGGCTCGCGGCGCTGAAGAGCACCTCGTACCCGCCCGACACGAGCAGGCGGCCGAGCGCCGAGCCGATCCTGCCGGAGCCCACGATCCCTACGCGCATGTCGATCTCCTTGCCGACGCACACCCAGCTCGGGACCTCCCCCTCCCGCCCGGCGGGCACGCTTCACTTAGGCAGAGCTTTGCCGTAGCCTGCGCTCGCCCGGTAGTGGGCGGGTGCGGCACAATTCCGGGCTGTGACCGTTCCCAGCCTGCACGAACTGCGCGAGAACTCCCGAAAGCGCGCCGGGCTCCGGCTCCGAGGTCCCGAGCTGACGCACGTGGCGGACGTCGCCGGGCCCGGAGGGCTGACGCTGCGGCACTACCGGCCGTCCGAGGAGAGACGTCCGCTGGTCGTGTTCGTGCACGGCGGCGCGTGGGTGTTCTGCGACCTCGACACGCACGACAGGACCTGCCGCCGCCTGGCCCGCGCGTGCGACGTGGAGGTGCTGGCGGTCGACTACCGGCTGGCGCCCGAGCACCCCTACCCGGCGGCGATCGAGGACGTGGCCGAGGTGATCCGCTGGGCCAGGCCCGACGCCGTGGCCGGTGACAGCGCGGGCGGGTATCTGGCGACGATGGCCTGCCTGTTTCTGCGGGACGCGGGCGAGCCCCTGCCCGCCGCGCAGGCCCTGATCTGTCCCAACACCGACCTGACGCTGTCGCAGCCCAGCATCGAGGAGAAGGGCGCCGGCCACGGGCTCGACGCCGACTTCGTGGCGTGGTCCACCGAGCAGTGGGTCCCCGACCCGGTGCTGCGCGCGGACCCGCGCGTGAGCCCGCTGCTCGTGCCGGACCTGACCGGGCTGCCGTCGGCGCTCGTGGTCACCGCCGAGCACGACGCGCTCCGCGACGAGGGCGACGCCTACGCCAGGCGGCTCGCCGAGGCGGGCGTCCGGGTGATCCACCGGCAGGAGCCCGGCCTCGCGCACGGCTTCGTCCAGAACGCCGATCCGGAGTCGGAAGCCGCCACCGACCGCCTCTTCGCCGACTTCCGCCGGCTCCTGCCCCAGACCTGACGGACCGGGCCACCACCCGCACCGCCTACCCTCGTTCTCCGTGCTGTACGGCAGAGCGGCGGAGACCACCGCGATCGACGACCTGATCTCCTCGGCGAGCTCCGGCCACGGGCGCGCCCTGGTGCTGCGCGGGGAGGCGGGGGTCGGCAAGTCGGCCCTGCTCGACCTGGCGGCGTCCCGGGCGGGGTCGCTGCGGGTGCTGCGGGCGAGCGGCGCCGAGCCCGAGTCCGGGCTGGCCTACGCGGCGCTCCACCAGCTCCTGCGCCCGGTGACCGGCCTCCTGGACGCGCTCCCGAAACCGCAGCGGGACGCCGTGTCGGGGGCGCTCGGCCTGGCGGCCCCGGCCGGGGACCGCTTCCTGGTGGCGGCCGGGGCGCTGTCGCTGCTGGTGGAGGCGGCCGCGCCGGACGGCCTGCTCTGCCTGGTGGACGACTTCCAGTGGTTCGACCGCGCCTCGGCGGACGCGCTGCTGTTCGCGGCCAGACGGCTGCGAACCGAACGCGTCGGCCTCCTCCTGGCCGTCCGAGGCGACGCCCACCCCGCCATCGGCACACCGGCGGACATGCCACGTCGGCATGTCAGCGGGCACGCGGACCCGCGATCGCGGGCCGACACGGCGGCGGGCACCGTCCAGCCGGACGTGGTCGAGGTGCGGGTCGGCGGGCTGGACGCGGGGAGCGCGGCGGAGCTGCTCGACTCCGTCGCGGAGGTGTCGGCGGGGACGCGGGCGCGGCTGGTGGCGCTGACCGGCGGCAACCCGCTCGTCCTGCGCGAGACGGCCGCGTTGCTGACCCCCGAGCAGCTGTCAGGACGCGCCCCGCTGCCCGACCCGCTCCCTGGTGGCGAGCAGCTCTTCGGCCGGCAGGTGGCGCGGCTGTCCGGCGACGCCCGCCTGGTCACGCTGGTCGCCGCGCTGGACGCCGACCTCGCCCTGGTCCTGCGCACGGCGGAACTCCTCGGCGCGGACCCCGCCGCCCTGCACGAGGCGGAGACGTCCGGTCTGGTGAGCGTGTCGGGGGCCACGATCCGGTTCCGGCACCCGCTGGTCAGGTCGGCCGTGCACGCCTCCGCCAGCTCCGTGGAGCTGCGCCGGGCGCACGCCGTCCTGGCCGACCTGGTGGACGGCGACCGGCGTGCCTGGCATCTGGCCGCCGCCACCGTGGGCCAGGACGCGCAGGTGGCGGACGCCCTGGCCGCCTCGGCGGCCGGAGCGCGCTCCCGAGGCGGCTTCGGCGACGCGGCGACGGCCCTCGCACGCTCGGCGGAGCTGACCCCTGCCACGTCCCTGCGCGCCGAACGCCTCAAGGACGCCGCAGTCGCGGCCTGGCTGGGCGGCCGCCCCGGGCAGGCCGAGAGCTACCTCGCGGAAGCCCGCGACCTCGCCACCGCCCCTTCGGGGCAGAGCCTGTTGGAGGAGATCGCGCAGCTGCGGGGGCGGTTCGAGCTGAACTCCGGAGACGCCGCCGAGGCGATGCGCATCCTCGCGTCAGGCGAGAGCCTGGCGATGCTGGCCGACGCGTCGGAGGCCGCGAGCTACGTGGGCGACGTGGCCGCCCTGGTGGAACTGGGCCGCCGGGCGCGGGCGTTCGCGCCGGGGTTCCTGCGGGACGTCGTGGCCGGCATCGGGGCGATGCTGGACGACGGGAGCGGCGGCGAGCTGCTGCGCGCGGCGCTGGCCCGTACCGGGGAGCTGAGGGAGGCGGCCGAGTTCCTGTGGGCGTCGGCGGCGGCCAGCTACCTGGGCGAGGCGGACGTGTCCGCCGAGCTGGCCGACAGGGCCGGGCGGGTGGCCAGGATGTCGGGAATGGTGGGCCAGCTTCCCGTGGTGCTGGAGTTCGTGTCCACGGCCGAACGGATCCGGGGGCGGCTGGCCGAGAGCGCGGCCGTCGCCGAGGAGGGGCTGACGCTGGCCCGGGAGGCGGGCTACATCAACTCGGTGGCCGCGCATCTGGCGAACCTCGCCGTGGTGGCGGCGCTCAGGGGCGAGGAGGACGCCTGCCGGAGCCGTGCGGACGAGGCGCTCGCCATCGCGATCCCGCACCGGGTGGGCCTGCGGGCCGGGGTGGCGTCCTACGCGCTGGCGATGCTGGACCTCGGGCTGGGCCGCTTCGCCGCGGCGCACTCGCGGTTCGTCGCGATCACGGAGGCGGGGCCTGGGGCCGGGCATCCGACGGTGGTGTGGCGTTCCACGCCCGACCGGGTGGAGGCGGCCGTGGCGGCGGACGAGCCGGAGGCGGCCCGCGCGGCGCTGGCGGGCCTGGAGAGGTGGTCGGCGGACGCCGCGACGAGCGAGGCGCGGGCGCTGCTCG
>NZ_JBEXUP010000247.1:0-6595 GCF_040614375.1 Nonomuraea sp. NPDC005983 | reverse complement strand
CGCGCCCGCACGTCCGCGGTCGTGAAGGGCGTCCGGTACGGCTCAGGCGCGGCGTGCAGGTAGCCCACCCGCAGCGGCCCCGGGTCGGGGCGGAAGGCGACGTCGAGCCCCGCGTCCGCGCAGACGATCAGGCACGTCTCGACGAACGCGCCGAGGCCGAGGCGCAGGTCGCGGCCGGTGGGGTCGCTGACGGGCAGCGCCCGCGCCGGATCCCAGCCGACGGCCGCCTCCCCGCCGGTGTAGGTGAGCGTCCACGGCTGGGTGTTGTGCGCGCTCGGCGCGCGCCAGAAGTCGGGTTCGAGGGCCCGCAGCTCTTTCACGCCAGGTCCTTGCCGTAGAAGGTGTAGCCGTGCAGCGGGCGCCCGCCCATCGCGACGTACTGCGCGGCCGAGCCGGGGTTGGTGCGCTCGACGTAGGTGCTGCGCAGCGTGCGGTAGCCGCCGCGGCGCAGCCCCTCGTGCAGTTCGTGGGCGAGCAGCCGCATGTAGCCGCGGCCCTGCTCGCCGGGGACGGTCCCCTTGATGATGAGCACGGCCTCGCGGCGGTGGCGGGACCTGGTCGCCAGCAGGCGGAGCTGGTTGAGCGGGTGCAGGTTCCCGCGGATTCTCGCCACGAACGCGGAGATGTCGGGCAGGCAGAGGACGAACGCGATCGGCCGGTCCGCCTTCGTCAGGTAGAGCAGCAGCGCCTCGTCCAGCAGGTAGGCCAGCCCGTCGGTCTGGGCGGCCAGCTGTTCGGCAGAGATCTCGGTGTAGTAGCCGAGCTGGGCGAAGCTGGCGTTGAGCATCTCGCGCAGGATGGGCAGCTGCTCCCCGACGCGCTTCCTGTCGCCCCGGTGCACCCGCAGCCGCTCGGCCTCGACGCGCTCGTCGTCGAAGGTGAACACCGGCTCGGCGGGAACCGGGCAGATCCAGGTGTCGGATTCGAAGCGCCGGGTGAAGCCATGCTGCTCGTAGGCGGCCGGGTAGTAGGGGTGGTTCCACGCGCTGTCGATGAAGCCGCGCTCGCCGAAGCCCGCGGTGATGACGCCGCCCGCCTGGTTGGGCAGCAGCGAGACCGGCCCGAACACCGCGTCCCTGCCGCCTGCCCGGCCGGCGGCGCAGACGCCGTCGAACAGCTCCTCGGCGGCGTCCTCGGTGAACTCCGTCAGGCCGAACAGCTGGGTGGGCCGGCCCAGCTTGGCGTCGAGCGCCGGGTCGGTGTGCAGGGTGGTCCGCGCGACGACCCGTCCGCGCCGTCTGAGCAGGCTCAGCCGGACGCCGCGCCGCCACCACGCGCGGACCTGGGCGTGGATCGGCGGGATGTAGCGCGGGTCCCCCTGGTAGACGTCGTCGGTGAAGGCGAGGAAGTCGCGCAGGTCGCGGCGGGTCTCGACCGGTTGGAGCGTCATCCGCGCCGCACCCGGGGGCCTTCGCCGGCCTCCGTGGACAGCGGGGTGAACGTCTCGATGTGCGCCATGGGGCCGCCCTCGGCGCGCCAGACACCGTTGCTGTAGCCCTCCGGCTCGGCGTTGTAGAGGCGGATGTATCCGCCGGTGGCGTTCTTTGTGCCGTCCGTCACCCATTGCATGAGCTTGCGGTGGTGGCGGCTGCGGGCGAAGCGCAGCAGCGCGTCGCGGTCCTCGAAGAACGCCAGCGTGCCGAGCGTGAAGGGGAACTCCCAGTAGACCTTGTGCCAGCAGTAGCCGCGCATCCGCTTCATGTCGCGGACCATGCGGAACCACGTCAGCGTGAGCGTGATGATCGACAGCGGCCCCCGGTAGCGGGTCGCCCCGACGAACATCGCGCTCGCCCGACCCTGCGGCGGCGCCTGGCTGAAGTCGGTGGTCCTCATGCGTCCCTCACCAGGTAGACGTTCTTCATCTTGGTCAGCCCGGCGAACGGCCCCTGCCCCGGGTCGTGGATGCTGACGCGCAGGTCGGCGGCCGTCGGATCCTCCCTCAGCGACTCGGCGAAGTCCCGCGACACCCTGGCCAGGTGCGCGACGACGCCTTCGCGGCAGATCCCGGCCAGCTCGTCACGGTCGACGGCCGAGCCTTCGCGGAGCTCGATGTTGACCACCGGCCGGTACTCCAGGCCGGGCTGCTCCTCCAGCGACAGGCAGAACCTGTTGATCGCGGCGGCGTGCGGGTTGCCCTGGTAGAGGCCGTACTCGACGTCCTGCGGGTAGAGGTTGGCGCCCATGTACGAGATCGTCGAGTCCTTGCGGCCGAACAGGAACAGCAGCGGCAGGTTCATCCGCTCGTCGGTCCACGCCCCCTCGTACTCGGCGCCGAGCGCCCGCCTGACCTCCGCCAGCGTGTGCAGCCTGGCCTCGTCGCCGACGTTGTAGCGCAGCTTGGGCTGCAGGCAGGTCTTGGTGTTGATCGTGCACAGCAGCTCGCCGGCGGCGTTGACCTCCAGGAAGGTCTCCAGCGGGTTGTAATGGAAGATCATCGGCAGCCGCTGCTCGCCAGGGCCGAGCAGCTGGTCGCGCAGCCGCTCGTCGGTGGCCAGGCGCTTGCGCAGCAAGACGCTGAACCCGCTCTCGGCGCCCATGCCGATCGTCAGGTCGCTGGCGCCGTAGCCGGAGCGGACCTCCTCGAAGCGCTCCTCCAGGTAGTCGCGGAGCGCCTCGGTCATGCCCTCGCCGCCGACCATGCCGCGTATGCGGTAGTCGGGCCATGGGAAGCCGGCCTCGTCCAGCCGGTCGCGCAGGTGCTTCAGGAACGGCGGATAGGCGGCGATCACGTAGTCGTAGCCGGGGCCGAAGTGCTCCAGCGTGTCGGCGATCTTCTCCAGGTCGGGGCCGGTGTTCTTGACCATCGCGATCCGCGCCATGGCGGTGCCCGTGGTGGTGCCGGTGGCCCAGGCGCCCATCGAGTAGGCGTTGATCACGAACAGCTTCTTGCCGGGGAAGACCAGCTCGATGTAGCCGGCGGCGTTGCGGTAGATGCCCTTGAGCTCGCGCGGGCCGCGCACCCAGTTGTACGGCTTGCCGCTCGACCCCGACGACTCGTCCACGATCACGCCCGGCCGGTGCAGCCTGCCCTCCTGGCAGCGGCTCGCCTCGTTGTAGACGCCCGCGTAGTTCTGCTTGGTGGTCTCGGGGAACGCGTCCAGGGTCCTGGCGTGCTCGGCGCCGTGCCCGCGCAGGAAGTGGCGGTAGGCAGGGACGTCCACGGCGGCGAACTGGCAGGCCAGCCGGGCGTGCCTGGCGGCCACCCGGTCCAGGACGGGGTGGTAGGTGCGGGCGACGAACCGCCACACGGCGGGGTGCGTCGCCCCCAGCCGGTACGCGCCGGTCAGCAGCCACGAGTACGCCTGCAGTCGGGCCCTGCGCCAGCGCTGCCGAGGGGTGAGCGGCCCTAAGGCCGGACTCAAGCGGGTCATAGAGCTGAAACCTATCGAGCCGGATGAATGATCGCTTAATGCCTACTTTCATCGCCTGTTGGAGGCGTCGGTCCACCGGGCTATGGAGCTTGATACTCAAGTCGCAGTGTGCAACTCAGCGGTCCGCCGGTGATCGGCGAGCACCTCGCGGATCACGTGCCGCGCGCCGGACGCGCGCACCGGGTTCGTCGCGCGGTAGTACGAGAGCTGGACGAGCGCGACCACCAGCGCCCAGCCGCGTCCTCGCAGCCAGGTCGCGTCGTCGACCCGCAGGGCGTCCCGGTAGACGTTCCGAGCGCCGGGAGGCAGCAGGTTCCACGCCGCGATCAGGTCGGTGGTGGGGTCGCCCACGCCGACGCTGCCGAAGTCGATGACCGCGCTGAGCCGCCCCTGGGTGAGCAGCACGTTCCCCGGTGACAGGTCGCCGTGGATCCACACGGCCGGGCCCGGCCACTCCGGGAGGCGCAGCGACTCCTCCCAGAGAGCGGTCACCGCGCCGGTGTCGACGAGATCGTCCAGCTCGCCGATCGCGGTGCGGGCCGACTCGTCCAGCGTCGCCAGGTGCTGGCCCCAGCCCGCCGGCGGCCCGTCGGCGGGGTCGATCGACCGCAGCGCGATGACGAACTCCGCCAGATCCTTGGCGAGCAGTTCGGGGTCGGCGATCTGGCCGACGGCGGGGTTCTCGCCGTCGAGCCAGCGCAGCACCGACCACGGCCAGGGATGGCCCTCCCCGGGCACGCCCCTCCCGAGCACGACGGGAACGGCGACGGGGAGTAGCGGGGCGAGCCGCGGCAACCACTCCTGTTCGCGTCCGACAGATCTGACGGCCCACTCGATGCGGGGGAGCCGTACGGCCATGTCGTCGCCGAGCCGGTACATCGCGTTGTCCGCGCCGTTGGAGACGACCGGTTCGACGGGCAGATCCGCCCACTGCGGGAACTGCGCGGCCAGCAACCGGCGTACGAGAGACCGGTCGATGTCGGCTTCGTCCTCGTGCATCTTGCCCGCGCCCATGCACACCTTCCGCTTCACGTTTCGCCGAAGCTCATGACACCGAAGCTCATGACACCGAAGCTCATGACACCTAAAGCTCATGACACCTAAAGCTCATGACGCCTAAAGCTCATGACGCCGTCCGGCGGCGCCATTCTGTCGAGGCGTGCTCAGTCGCCGTCGTCCGGGTCGGCCGTGGTCGGCTGCAGGTAGATGAGCGAGGCGACGGGCAGGCGCTCCCGGATGCGGTCCTCCACCTGTGCGATGGTCTTCGCCGCCACGCCGAGGTCGGTGCCGGCGGGCAGCTGGACCTCGGCGGCCACCAGTACGTCCTCGGGGCCCACGTGCAGGGTGCGCAGGTTGACGACCCGCTGGATGAGCGGTTCGCCGGCCAGCGTCTCCTTGATCGTCTTCTGGATCCCGGCCGAGGCGGCCTCACCGATGATCATGCTCTTGGTCTCCACGGCGAGCACCACGGCCACGACGACCAGGAGCGCGCCGATGGCGATGGACCCCAGGCCGTCGAACGCGGCGTTGCCCGTGAGGACCGTCAGCGTCACCCCGGCCCCGGCGAAGGCCAGCCCGATCAGCGCGGCGGTGTCCTCCAGCAGGACCACGGGCAGCTCGGGCGCCTTCACCTGGCGGATGAACGCCGCCCAGGACCGGTGTCCGCGAACGTCGTTGGACGCGCGCACCGCCGTCCGCAGCGACAGCGACTCCATCACGATGGCCGCGGCGAGCACGCCGATCGCCCACGGCCAGCTCTCCAGCGGATGCGGATGGACGAGCTTCTCGTAGCCCTCGTACAGGGCGAACAGGCCGCCGCCGAAGAACAGGACGACCGACACGAGAAAGGCGTAGAAGTAGCGCTCGCCCCCGAAGCCGAAGGGGTGCTCGGGGGTCGGCGCGCGTTCCGCCCGGTGCCGTCCGAGCAGCAACAGCAGCTGGTTGCCCGAATCGGCCACCGAGTGCAACCCCTCGGCGAGCAGCGCCGAGGACCCGGTGAAAGCGAAGGCCGCGAACTTGCTCGCCGCGATGGCCACGTTGGCTGCCAGCGCCGCGAACGTGGCCTCCAGCCCGGCGCTCTTCCGCACGCCACCTCCAGCTGCACTCCACGACCAGGCACTCCGCGCTACCCCTGGGATCGGCCACCACACCTCCCAGTCGCCGACGGCGGCGCCCCCCACGCCCTTCGCGAGCGGTCCCGGACGATCGCGAGCACCACGTCGTTCGGGAGCGAGGATCGGTGGTAAGCGCTTACCGGAGGCGGTTACCATAGCGCTTCATGCGCCCTTCCCCCGGTTCATCCGGTGACGCCTCAGCGTTGCGCCTCCCTCCCCATGACCCGCGGCTTTCCCGGTACACCGGGTGGACCCGCGCCCATTGGGAGGCCGTGGCCGACCATCTGCTGGCCTCCGTCGTGCCGTACGCCACCGACGACTTCGCCCAGTTCCGCATGCCGGGCCGGCAGGGCAGCTCGGGCCTGGAGAGCGACGGCCTGGAAGGGTACGCCCGCACCTTCCTGCTCGCCGCGTTCCGGATCGCCGGAGCGCGCGGAGCGGTCCCGCCCACCCTCCTGGAGCGGTACGCGCGCGGGCTGGTCGCGGGCACCGACCCGGCGCACCCGTACGCCTGGCCCGCGCTGGCCGACGTGTCCCAGCAGCTGGTGGAAGCGGCGTCGATCGCGTTGGCCCTGCACGAGACCCGTCCGTGGCTGTACGACCGGCTCTCGGCCGCCGAGCAGGAACGCGTGGTGGAGTGGCTGTCGGGTTTCGTCGGACGGCGCACCCCGGACAACAACTGGGTGCTGTTCCAGGTGGTCGTCGAGCAGTTCCTCGCCGAGGTGGGCGGGCCGCACGAGCCCGGCGAGATCGACGGGGGCCTGGAGCGGATCGAGGAGTGGTACGTCGGCGACGGCTGGTACACCGACGGCGCGGGCAAGAACTTCGACTACTACGCCGGCTGGGCGATGCACCTCTACCCGGTGCTGTGGGCCAGAATGGCCGGCGACACCGCACGTCAGGAACGCTATGCCGGACGGCTGCGGGAGTTCCTGAGCCAGTACCAGCACCTGTTCGCCGCCGACGGCGGGCCCGTCCACCAGGGGCGCTCGCTGACCTACCGGTTCGCGTCGGCGGCGCCAAGCCCGATCGGGATGCCCACCGCCAGCGCCAGCAACGTCGACAGCACTCCGGCCTGCAGCGACACCGTGGCCCCGTGCGCGATCCTGG
>NZ_JBEXUP010000246.1:0-6600 GCF_040614375.1 Nonomuraea sp. NPDC005983 | reverse complement strand
CACCCCGCCCCGTGGCGCGGCCGCGCGTCGCCGCCCGCCTCGGTCGGCGACGCGAGGACGGCTAGAGCTCTGAGATCAGCTTGGCGGCCACCTCCAGGGCCACCGCGGTGCGCTGGTCCTCCGGGATCTCGTCCATCCCGAAGATGGTCGGCACGCTGGCCAGGATCACCGCGAACACGGCCAGCCTGGCCTCGAACTGCTTGACCGGGGCCGCGCCCGGCACCGCCAGCACCGACAGCATGGTCACGACGCTCTCCTGCATGCGCGCGCCCATCGGCAGATCTCCCATCACGCCATGGTTGACCTGCGCGAACCTCATCAGCGGCCGCCACCGGTCCTCCAGCAGGTCGGCGACCCTACGCAGGATCTCCAGCCGGGCCTCGGCGGTCGCGGGCTGCGCCTGCGCCCAGGCGATGAGCTCCTCGACGGACGTGACGAGCACCTCCATGACGCTGACCAGGATGTCTTCCTTGGTGCGGAAGTGGTAGTAGAGCGCGGGCCTGGTGATGTCCAGCCGCTCGGCGACCTCCTGCAGGGTGGTCTTGTCGTATCCGCGCTCGGAGAACAGCTCCAGTGCCACGCGCTGGATCCGGTCTCGCGTGTCGGTCCGCCGCCCGGCCATTCCACTCCCGTTCCCTTGACGTCCAGCCGGGCCATTGCTTACTTTCACGTAAGTAAGCAATGGGAGTCCGGCTTTAGGGAGCAGACTATGACCCCTTCCTTCCCGATCCAGCGCACCTGCCCGTTCGCACCCCCCGAGGAGTACGGGCGGATGCGCGAGCAGGCCCCGCTCGTCCGGGCGTCGCTGCCCGGCGGGGACGTCTGGCTGGTGACCAGGCACGCCGAAGCCCAGCAGGTGCTGGTCGGCACCGGCATCAGCACGAACCCGGCCACCCCCGGCCACCCCAACGGACTGCTCAGCCCGGAGCCGCCCACCCCCGAGCAGCTCGAAGCGGCCGAACGGTTCAGGGTCGGCCAGTTCATCGACCTCGACCCGCCGGAACACACCCGCTTCCGTCGCATGCTCATCCCCGAGTTCAGCGTGCGGCGCGTCAGGGACATGCGCCCGGGCATCCAGGAGGCCACCGACCGGCTCATCGACGACATGCTCGCGGCAGGTGACGAGGCCGACCTGGTCGAGGCGTTCGGGCTTGCGCTGCCGTCTCTGGTCATCTGCCAGCTGCTCGGCGTCCCCTACGCCGACCGCGAGTTCTTCCAGTCCAGGACGCGCATGCTGGTCTCCTCCGCCGGCGACCCCGAGGCGGGCTACCACGCGGCCATGCAGATCAGGGAGTTCCTCGACGCCCTCGTCACCGAGGTGGCGAAGAACCCGCAGGACGACCTGATCGGACGGCTCGTCACGGCGGGCGAGGCGACGCACGACGAGCTGGTCGGCATGGCCTTCCTGCTGCTCATCGCGGGGCACGAGACCACCGCGAACATGATCCCCCTCAGCGTGCTCACCCTGCTGCGCAACCCGGACCAGCTCGCCAGGCTGCGCGAGGACCCGGGCCGGTGGCCGCTGGCGGTCGACGAGCTGCTGCGCTACCACTCGATCGTCGACTGGGTCGCCTTCGACCGGGTCGCCACCGAGGACCAGCAGATCGGCGGCCAGCCCGTCAGGAAGGGCGAGGGCATCCTGGTGCTCGGCGCGTCGGCCAACCGCGACGAGCGCGCCTTCGAGCGTCCCGACGAGTTCGACGTCGAGCGCGGCGCCCGCAACCACGTGGCCTTCGGCTACGGCGTGCACCAGTGCCTCGGCCAGAACCTGGCCAGGGCCGAGCTGGAGATCGCCTGCCGGACCCTGTTCGAGCGCGTCCCGACCCTGCGCGTGCCGGTGGGCGACGAGGAACTGCCGTTCAAGTACGACGGCGTCATCTTCGGCCTGCACGCCCTGCCGGTCACTTGGTGAGTTCCTCATGGAGCGCCACGGAGCCGCTCATCGGCTTCTCATGATGGGCCTCTAGGTTGTGAGCATGAGTGAGCTCGCACGGTTGCTGGTGGTGGACGACGAGCCCGCGTTGCGCGAGGCGCTCAAGTCGAGCCTCGAGTTCGAGGGCTACAAGGTCGCCACCGCCAACGACGGGCAGGCCGCGCTGGAGGAGCTGGCGCGCGACGCGTACGGCGCGGTGCTGCTCGACGTCATGATGCCCAGGCTCGACGGGCTCACCGCCTGCCGCAGGCTCAGGGCGTCGGGCAACCATGTGCCGGTGCTCATGCTCACGGCCCGCGACGCGGTCGGCGACCGGGTCTCCGGCCTCGACGCGGGCGCCGACGACTACCTGGTCAAACCGTTCGAGCTGGACGAGCTGCTGGCCCGCGTGCGCGCCCTGCTGCGGCGCAGCGCGCTCAGCGCGGCCGCCCAGGAGGACACGCTCAGCTACGGCGACCTGCGCATGGACCCGGCCACCAGGGAGGTCACCAGGGGCGACAGGCGGCTCGACCTGACCAGGACCGAGTACCTGCTGATGGAGCTGTTCCTCGCGCACCCGCGCCAGGTGCTGACCCGCGACCAGATCCTGGCCGAGGTGTGGGGCTTCGACTTCGAGCCGACGTCCAACTCGCTGGACGTGTACGTGATGTACCTGCGGCGCAAGACCGAGGCCGGCGGCGAGCCGCGCGTGATCCACACGGTGCGCGGCGTGGGGTACGTGCTCCGGGCCGCGCCATGAAGCGGGGCAGCCTGCGCACGAGGATGACGCTGCTGGTCGCGGCGGCCGTGGCGATCGCGGTCGCCATCTCGGCTGTGGGCTGCTGGTACCTCGTCCGCAGGGAGCTGTCCTGGCAGCTCAACGAGTCGCTGAAAACGATACGCCCGTCGCGGGAGGACATGTGGGGGGCGGAGCGGCACTGCTTGCCGCAGCCGACCGAGCCCCCCCGCGGCGAGCACGGCCGCCCGCCCTTCATCGAGCCGGTGCAGATCGTCCTCGCCGACGGCCGCCAGTGCGTCATGGGCAACGTCGCGATCAAGATCATCGACGACGACAAACGCGTCGCCGCCGGCTATCCGGGTGAGGCCGTCTTCCGCGACGGCTACGCCGCGGACGGCACCCCGATGCGCGTGCTCACCTCGAACGTCAACAAGAACACCGCGCTCATGGTCGCCAGACCCCTGCACGAGCTCCAGAGCACGCTAGGCCGCCTGGCGGTGCTGCTCGCCGGCGTGGCCGTGCTGGGCGTGCTCGTCGCGGTCTGGGCCGGGCTGCTCGTCTCCCGGACGGCGCTGCGCCCCGTCGGACGCCTCACCAAGGCCGTCGAGCACATCGCCAGGACCGAGGACCTGAACACCCGCATCCCGGTGCAGGGCAACGACGAGATCGCCCGGCTCGGCTCGTCCTTCAACGCCATGACGACGGCGCTCGCCGGGTCGCGCGACCGCCAGCAGCAGCTCGTCGCCGACGCCGGGCACGAGCTGCGCACCCCGCTCACCACCCTGCGCACCAACATCGACCTGCTGCTCCGCAGCGAGCAGACCGGCCGCCGGCTCGACCCCGGTGCCAAGGAGCGCCTCCTGGTCAACCTGAAGGCCCAGTTCGCCGAGCTGTCCACGCTGGTCGGCGACCTGCTCCAGCTTGCCCGCGGCGACACCGACCACGAACCGCACGTCGAGCTGGGCCTGCACGACGTGGTCAGGGCCGCGGTCGAGCGGGCGCGGCTGCGCGGCGCCGACGTCACGACCGACGTCGGGGCCTGGTACGTCGTCGGCAGCGCCACGTCCCTGGAACGTGCCGTGCTCAACCTCATCGACAACGCCGCCAAGTTCAGCCCGGGCGGCCAGGTCGAGGTGGTGCTGCGCGGTGGCGAGCTGACCGTGCGCGACCACGGCCCGGGAATCCCCGAGGAGGAGCTGCCGCACGTCTTCGAGCGCTTCTGGCGCTCCCCGTCGGCGCGCGGCCTGCCCGGTTCGGGGCTGGGCCTGGCGATCGTGGCGCAGGCCGTGGCCGAGGCAGGGGGGACGGTCCGGCTGGCCAACGCCCCGGGCGGCGGCGCGATCGCGAGCATCCGGCTGCCGGGAAATCTCACGCCACGCTCAGAATCGGATAAGTCGCATTAAATGCCCAAGCCGTGAGCTAAGGGGCATGGAAACTACAGTGAGGACGCGCCTGGTCGAGGTGGTCGTTCCGGTCTACAACGAGCAGCGGGCCCTGCGTGACAGCATCGGCCGGCTGCACCACTACCTCACCAGCACGTTCCCGTACGGCTTCCGGATCACCATCGCCGACAACGCCAGCACCGACAACACCTGGCAGCTCGCGGGCGAACTGGCCGCCGAACTGCCGCACGTCCGCGCCGTGCACCTGGACGACAGGGGACGCGGCCGGGCCCTGCGCCGCGTCTGGTCCGGCAGCGACGCGGACGTCGTCAGCTACATGGACGTGGACCTGTCGACCGACCTCGACGCCTTCCTGCCCCTGGTCGCGCCCCTGCTGTCGGGCCACAGCGACCTGGCCATCGGCACCCGTCTCGCCCGGGCGGCCCGCGTGGTGCGCGGGCCGAAGCGCGAGTTCGTCTCCCGCTCCTACAACCTGCTGCTCCGCTCGATCATGGGCGCGCGCTTCTCCGACGCGCAGTGCGGGTTCAAGGCCGTGCGCACGGAGATCGCGCAGGCGCTGCTGCCCGCCGTCGAGGACGAGCAGTGGTTCTTCGACACCGAACTGCTGCTGCTGGCCGAGCGGCACGGGCTGCGCATCCACGAGGTGCCCGTCGACTGGGTGGACGATCCCGACAGCCGGGTGGACATCGTCCAGACCGCGCTGGACGACCTGCGCGGCCTGGCCAGGGTCGCCCGCAGGACCGTGTCGGGCGCCGCCCGGCTGCCCGTCCCGGCCAGGGTCCGGCAGGCCGAGCTGCCCCGCGACATGGCCAGGCAGCTGCCCAGGTTCGCCGTCGTCGGCGTGATCAGCACGCTCGCCTACCTGCTGCTGTTCTCGCTGCTGCGGCAGGTCACCCCGGTGCTCGTCGCGAACGCGATCGCGCTACTCAGTACGGCCGTCGCGAACACCGCGGCCAACCGGCGCTTCACCTTCGGCGTGACCGGCTCGCAAGGGGCCGTGCGGCACCAGGTCGAGGGGCTGATCGCGTTCCTCGTCGGGCTGGCGCTCACCTCCGGTGGGCTGGCGCTGCTGCCCGACGGCGTCTCGCACGGCGTGGAGCTGTTCGCCGTCATCGTCGCCAACGCGCTGGCGACCCTCGTCCGGTTCCTCCTGCTGCGGGGGTGGGTGTTCCACCCGAACCGGAGGACGTCCCGATGACCGTCACCGCCATCGGGCATCGGGCGCCGCGGCGCCGGCTCGCCCGGTTCCTCCTCGGCCCCTCCGGCGACCCGCGCTGGTCGCGTCCCGCGCTGTGGGCGGTGCTGGTGGCCGCCTTCGTCCTCTACACCTGGGCGCTGAGCGGCAACGCCAACGAGTATTACGCCGCCGCCGTCCGCTCGGGCACCGAGAGCTGGAAGGCGCTGTTCTTCGGCGCACTCGACGCCGGCTCGTTCATCACGGTCGACAAACCGCCGCCGGCGCTCTGGGTGATGGGCCTGTCGGCGCGGATCTTCGGCTTCGGGACGTGGAGCATGCTGCTCCCGCAGGCCCTCGCGGGCGTGGCCGCCGTCGCGGTGGTCTTCTCCGCCGTCCGCCGCGCCCTGCCCGTCCGGGGGATGGGAGCGCAGGCAGCGCTGGTCGCGGCGGTGGTCATGACCCTGACGCCGATCACCGTGGCGATCAACCGCGACAACAACCCCGACCCGATCCTCGTCCTGCTGCTGAGCCTGGCCGCCTGGTTCTGCCTGGAGTCGCTGCGCACCGGACGGCTGCGCGCGCTGCTGTGGTGCGCGCTCTTCGTCGGCCTGGCGTTCACCACCAAGATGCTCCAGGCGTACCTGGTCGTGCCCGCCTTCGCCCTCGCGTACCTGGTCTGCGCCCGGCACCCCCTGGGGAGGCGGCTGGCGCACCTGGTCGCGGCGGGCGTCGTGATGGCGGTGTCGAGCGCCTGGTGGATGGTGGTCGTGGACCTCTGGCCCGCGGACTCCCGCCCGTACGTCGGCGGTTCCACCGACAACTCCGTCTGGGACCTGGTCATCGGCTACAACGGCCTCGGCCGGATCTTCGGCCAGGGCGGCGGCCCCGGTGGTGGTGGCGGCGCCTCGTTCGGCGGCGAGTCGGGCGCGGGGCGGCTGTTCAACGACACGATGGCGGGTCAGATCTCCTGGCTGCTGCCGTTCTGCGCGCTGGCGCTGGTGCTCGCCCTGCTGCTGCCGCGCCTGGGGAGGGGCCCGGCGAGCGTGTCTGACGGGGCGTGGCCTGGCGGAGGCCGGGTGAGCGTGCCCGGCGGGGCGTGGCTGGTGTGGGGCGGGTGGCTGGTCGTGCACTTCGTCGTCTTCAGCTTCTCCAGCGGCACCTTTCATCCGTACTACACGACCGCCATGGCCCCGGCGGTCGCGGCCGTGACCGGGATGGGCGGGGTGCTCATGTGGCAGCTGTACCGCAAGTCGCGGGCCTGGGCGTGGGCGCTGCCGCTGGGGATCGCGGTCACCGGCGGGTGGTCGTTCGCGGTGCTGCGCCGCACGCCCGAGTTCGTGCCGTGGCTGGCGTGGGCGGTGCTCGCGGC
>NZ_JBEXUP010000245.1:0-6906 GCF_040614375.1 Nonomuraea sp. NPDC005983 | reverse complement strand
GGTTTGCGGCGACCGGCAGGGGGCCGCAAACCACTGCGGCACGCGCGGCCCCGGCCAGCGACCGCGCCTCCGCGTACGGTTGGCGCAGCGCCGCCCAGGCCGCGGCGGCAGTGTCCCAGGCCTTCAGCCGCCAGGCGGCCACCTCGGCACCACCGGCAGTCGCGCGCTCCCCATCGGTAGCCCCCGCCGGCCGAGCGGCCCCCTCGCCGCCGTCAGCCAACCCCGGACCACCGTCAGAAAGCTCCCGCGCGGACTCCTCCGGAGAGGGCTGCCAGGTGTGTGACCGCGCGCCGCCGAGATGAGCGGGTGGGCCCGCGAGGGCGGTGAAGGTGAGGTGCTGGGCCTGCTGGAGGTCGCCCTCCACCTTCAGCAGGGACGCCAGCGCGTGCAGCTCCGGCAGCAGCGGGCCACCGAGCTGGGCGCCCGTCACCAGGAGCGGCCAGAAGTAGCGGGAGCTGTCCGTCAGCTCCTGCTCGCGCAGCGTGCGGGACGCCAGCTCGCGGGCCTCGTCGTGACGGCCGCGCGCCATCAGCAGCTCGACCTCCCTGCGGACGTGCGGCAGCACGTTCTGGTCTCGGTAGGTGCCCCGTGACAGCACGCTGCGCGAGGCCGCGAGCAGCGACTCGGCCCGGTCGAGCTGGCCGCGGGCGAGCGCGATGTCGACGGCGAAGCCCTGCAGGCTGGCCCGGTACGGCGCCGGCGGGGCGAGGTCGAGGGCGTGCTCGATGACCTCCAGCGCCTCCTTCCAGCGGCCGAGCGACACCAGCGGCTCGGCCAGGTTGATCGACAGGAACGTGCCCGAGGTGCGCGCCAGGCCGTACTGGTCGGACTCGGTGACGCCGTCGCGGGCGACCTTGGCGGCCTGCTCGTGGCGGCCCGCACCCTCCAGCGCGTCGGACTCGGAGATCGCGTTGCGCATGACCGCGTTGTAGGCGCCCGCCTTGCGGGCGAGCCGCCGCGCCTCGGCGAAGGAGTCGACCTGCTCGTCGATCTCGGAGTAGCGGAAGCGCGCCCAGGTGAGGGTGATCATCGCGTGCGCCTCCGTGGCGGCGTCGCCCACCTGGCGGCCGAGCTCCATGGCCTGCTGCGCGATGGAGATCTTCTCCTGCCACATGTCGGGCGCGTGCAGCATGCGGGCCAGGGTCTCGAGCACCTGGCCGCGCAGCTTGCTCGGCGGCTCGGCGGGCACCAGGGTGGCGGCCTCGCGCAGGTCGTCGAGGTTGCCCGGCCTGCCGAGGTCGTAGCGGGTCAGGCCGCGCTGCCGGAGCAGGCGGGCGGCGGCGATCGGGTCGGCGGACGGGTCGAGTTCGGCGAGCGCGGCGGTGGCCAGGGCGATGGCGCGCTCATACTCGCCGGCCAGGTGGGCGGAGGTGGATGCCTGTCTGAGGACGTCGATGTGGCCGATGGCGATGCGCTCTGCGGCGTCGGGCACCTGCTCCCACAGCTCCAGCACCCTGGACAGCATGCGGAGCTGCTCGTCGTAGGCGGTGGACTTGCGGGCGGCGGCGGCCGCGCGCCAGGCGCTGACCAGCGCCCAGGTGCTGTCGTGGGCGGAGTGCCAGTGGTGGGCCAGCTCGATGGCGCCGCGCGGCGCGGGCAGGATCGACAGGTCCTGCTCCAGCGCCTGCGCGAAACGGGTGTGCAGGCGGGTGTGCTCGCCGGGCAGCAGGTCGTCGTGGAGCGCCTCACGGATCAGCGCGTGCCGGAAGGCGTAGCCCTCACCGTCGACGACGAGGACGTTGCCCGCCACGGCCGGACGCAGCGCGCGGGAGAGCGCGCCCTCGTCGAGCCCGGCGACGGCGGACAGCAGGTCGTGCTCGATGCGCTGGCCGCCCGCGCTGGCCACGCGCATCAGTTCCTGGGTCTCGTCGGGCAGCCGCTCGACGCTGGCGAGCAGCAGGTCGCGCAGCGACTCGGGCAGCGCGTCGCCGTCGGGCTCGCTGAGCAGCGCCTCCACGAACAGCGGGTTGCCCTCGCTGCGCGCGTAGACCACCTCCATGTCGGCGGCGGACGGCTCGCGTTCCAGGATGCTCGCCGCCTGGGCGACGACCTCTCTGCGGGTGAGCCTGCGCAGCTCCAGCCTGGCGACCCAGTCGACGCGGCCCAGCTCGGCGAGCAGCGGGCGCAGCGGGTGGTTGCGGTGCAGCTCATCGGTGCGGTAGGTGACGACGATCAGCAGAGGGACGTCGGAACGCTGGTAGCGGACGAGGAACGACAGCAGGTCGCGGGTGGACCGGTCGGCCCAGTGCGCGTCTTCTACGACCAGGAGCACCGGCTGGTCTTCCGCCAGCCGTTCCAGCAGGCCGAGCATCTGCTCGAAGAGCCGCGCGCGGGCCTCGGGGCCGTCTCTGTCGGGCTCGCCGAACTCGGGCAGCAGCCGGGCCAGCCCACGGGTGGTGCCGCCGGGCACCAGCTCGGCCACCCGGTCGCGGCCGAGGCCGCGCACCAGGCCGCGCAGCACGGCGGTGAACGGCGCGAACGGCAGGCCCTCGGTGCCGAGTTCGAGGCAGCCGCCGACCAGCACCAGCGCGTCGTCGACCTGGTCGGTGAACTCTCTGATCAGCCTGGTCTTGCCGACGCCCGCCTCGCCGCCGACGAGCACCGTGGACGCGGTTCCGGCGCGGGCGCGTGACAGCGCCCGCCCGAGCGCGGCGAGCTCGCCGGACCGGCCGACGAGCAGGGGGCTCACCGTGTGGATGCTCACGCCCCCAAGGATGCCATCCGGCAACGACAGAACGAGCCCTCGCCTGCCAGGGATCTCACAGGCCGGAACGAGCCCTCGTTCCATCACTCGACAGGTAGGCGCTCCACGCCGTGGATACTCATGTCCGAGCGCCTTCCCCAGCGAGGACCGTTAGCGCAGGACCTTTCGCCAGAAGGTGGCCGACTCCTCGTAGCCGAGCGCGTGGTAGAACTCCGGCGCCCGGCGGGTGGCCATGGCGACGTAGCGGGCATCGCGCGAGCGTGCCCACGCCTCGAACCCTTCCAGCAGCCCTCTGCCGATGCCCTGCCTGCGCGAGCCCGCCTGCACCATGGCCTCCTCGACCCAGGCGACGGGCCCGTTGGCGAACAGGGTCAGGTGGACGAACCCCAGCAGGTATCCATGGAGACGGCCGTCGACCACGGCTGTGAGCAGTATGGCGTCCTCGTTCTTCAGCAGCTCGGGAAGCGCCAGGTCGAAGGCCTCGCGCTCGGGCTTGAACGTCAGGCCGAACTCCCTGGCCAGCGCGAACAGCTGGTCCGCGTCGGCCTTCTCAGCCCTCCTGTATTGAAGATCATTAGACGTCATGATGTACGACCTTAGATCGTCCGGTGAGGCCCGTCCAATCACGTTCAGCCTGTGAGCGCCTTGATCGCCTGCTGGGAGATCTCCTCGGCGCCCTTCAGGAGTACGTCCTCGGCGACCGGGGTGGTGTCCTTGCCCTGGGCGAGGATGTCGTCGCCCTTGTTGTCAGTGCCGAAGTATCGGACGTCGACCGTCGTGTTCCCCATGACCAGGTATACCCAGACGTTGGTGGTTCCCTTCAGGTTCGAGGTGTACATCGCGTGCGCCTCGTCCCCGACGTCCGACAGGTCCTTCACCTGGCCGTACGTGCTCAGGTACTTCAGGCCCGGGTTCTCCTCCTTGGTGCCGCCCATGTCCTTCATCGAGTCGAAGCTCCAGGCGGCGTCGCTCCTGGCGGCGTCCACGCTGGGCCAGACGTTGACGGCGAGGTGGATGGAGCGCAGCTCCAGGTGGCCGTTCTTGAGGTTCTTGGTCTTCTGCGTCCACACGCAGCCCTTCCTGAGGGCGCCGTACCCGTCCTTCTGGACGCCCGGCTCGGACACCGCCTTGGGCGCGAGCCGTGACGTCAGGCTCGCCGGGAGCAGGTCACACACCTCGGGCACCGCCTTCAGCGGCGCGAACGTGGACGTCGCGGTCGGCGTTTCGGACGCGGAGGCCGTTTCGGACGGCAGCGACGAGGCCGGCGGCTCCGCGGAGGGCGGCGCAGAGGGCGGGGTGGATGTAAGGGCGGAGGGCAGAGCAGACGGCAGTTCGAAGGTCGGCCGGGCCAGCGGAGGAGGGCTCTCCTGCCCGACGTTGCGCACGGCGATCAGCCCGCCGCCCAGGACGGCCACCGCCGCGGCGCCGGCCAGGACGCCCTTCGCCCACCCCGGCGCCCTGGACGTCGTGGGCCGCTCGCCCCCGGCGTCCGGCCAGTAGGAGGTCGGAGGGACGGGCGGCGCGCTCTGACCCTGCATGTCTGATCACTCCCGATCATTACAAATGGGAAGCTCTTGGCCCGTTGACTCGGGAAATATAGCGAACCGAAACCGGCAAACACTATGGTTCCGTGTCGTGCCTGGTCTGGGGGATTCGAAGATCGCAGGCCGCTATCGGGTGCTGCGCGCGCTCGGCCAGGGAGGCATGGGCACCATCTGGCTCGCCCACGACGAGCTGCTCGACCGCCAGGTGGCGATCAAGGAGGTGCTCCTTCCGCAGTCCCTCGGACCGGCCGAGCGGGCGGAGGCGCTCCAGCGGGCCGTGCGCGAGGCGATGGCGGCCGCCCAGTTGCGCCATCCCGGCATCATCACCATCCACGACGTGCTGTCGGAGGACGGCAGGCCGTGGATCGTCATGGAACTGCTCCGAGGCCGCGACCTGAAGGACGCGGTGGCCGCCGAGGGCCCGTGGTCGCCCGAGCGCACGGCGGCGCTGGGGTTGCGGGTGCTGGAGGCGCTGTCGATGGCGCACGCGCACGGCATCCAGCACCGGGACGTGAAACCGGCGAACGTGTTCCTGAGCGACGACGGCCGCGTCATCCTGACGGACTTCGGCATCGCCCGCCTGGAGGACCAGGCGACGATCACCGAGTCGGGGCTGCTGATCGGCTCGCCCGGTTACATCGCGCCGGAGCGGCTGCGCGGCGAGCGTGGCGGCCCCGAGTCGGACCTGTGGTCGCTGGCCGCCACGCTGTACGCCACGGTCGAGGGCCAGGCGCCGTACGTGGGCACGTCCCCGATGTCGGTGCTGCGTGACGCGCTGACTCTGCCGCCCAGGCCGCCGCAGCGTGCCGGGCACCTCGGGCCGGTGCTGATGCTGATGCTGGCGCGCGAGCCGTTCCAGCGGCCGGTCGCGCAGGCGGCCGAGCAGCTGCTGCGGCGGGTCGCGGACGGCGGCCCCGCGCTCGCCCCGCCGCCTCCCAGGCGAGGGAAGCTGCTGCCCGTCCTGGTCGGGGCCGGGGTGGTGGCGGCAGCGGCGGCGGCCGTCGCGTTCGTCGCGCTGCGCCCCTCGGGGCAGGAGGAGCAGGCGAGCGCGGCGACCCAGCAGACCACACAGCAGACCAGCCAGCAGCCGACTCAGCAGGCCACCCGGCCGGCCACGCCGCGCCCCGAGCAGACCGCCAGGTTCAGCGTCCCGGTGGACATGTGCAGGCTGCTCACCGCCGGTCAGGTCGCCAAGCTCGCTCCCGGCGTGGGCAAGGGCAGGCGCGACGGCGACTCCTGCGAGTGGACCGCCCGCGGCAAGGGCATCAGCGTCCAGGCCATGGACCTCCAGGACCTCCAGGACAAGTGGGCCGGCGGTCCTGACGACGCGGAGCTGCAGTACGCCAACTACCGCAACGTCCGGGGCCAGCCCGCCAGGATGTCCTGGAGCTGGCCCGAGATCGGCCTCGAGAAGCCGGTCACCCAGCCGCGGGTGAACGTCGCCGACCTGGAGGGGATCGGTGACGAGGCGTTCACCTACGAGTACGCGGCCCCGCAGGGGAAGGCGGAGCACATCACGGTGATCTTCCGGCTCAGCAACGTGAACGTCGAGGTCGAGTACGTGGACGTGAGCAAGATCGGCGACAACGCGGCCATGCGGGAGGCGGCGAGGAACGCCGCACGGTGGGCCGCACGGGCACTGAACGGCCAGGAGTGAGGCATGAACCAACCGCGACTCATCGGCGGCCGCTACCGGCTGGTCGAACAGCTCGGCCGCGGCGGCATGGGCATCGTCTGGCGCGCCCAGGACACCGCGATCGGCCGCGAGGTGGCCGTCAAGCAGGTGCTGCTCCCGCCGAACCTCTCCCCCGCCGACCAGCACGCGCTGCGCCGGCGCACACTGCACGAGGCCCGATCGGCGGCCAGGATCCGGCATCCGGCGGTGGTGGCCGTGCACGACGTGGTCGAGGACGGCGGCGAGCCGTGGATCGTCATGGAGCTGGTGCGAGGGCGTTCGCTCGACCAGGTGATCAAGTCGGGCGGCCCGATGTCGCCGGCGTGGGCCGCGTCGATCGGGCTGTTCGTGCTGTCGGCGCTGGCCACGGCGCACGCGCAGGGCCTGCTGCACCGGGACGTCAAGCCGGGCAACGTGCTGCTGTCCGACGACGGCCGCATCCTGCTGTCGGACTTCGGCATCGCCGCGCCCGCCGGAACCGCCCAGCGGGGCGCGACCGCCCCCGTCGGCACGGCGGGGTTCACCGCGCCCGAATGTCTCACCGATGGCGCGCTCCCCGGGCCGCCGTCGGACCTGTTCTCGCTGGGCGCGACCGTCTACACGGCGGTCGAGGGTGTCCAGCCGTTCCAGCGCAACACCGCGATCGCCACGCTCGGCGCGGTCCTGACCGAGCCGCCGCGCCCGCCGCAGCGGGCGGGCACGCTGGCGCCGCTCCTGCTCGGCCTGCTCGCCAAGGACCCCGGAAGCCGTCCTGACCTGCGGACGCTGCGCCGGGCGCTGGAGCAGGTCGCGGGCCGGCCGGTGCCGACGGTCAGGGTTCCCGCGCCCGCGTGGGTGGTCCCGCGCGTGGCTGCGTTCGCGTCGGCGGCGGGTGTGGTCGTGGCGTTCGTCCTGGCGGTCACGCTGATCCTGGTCACGTCGTCGTCCGCGGAACCGAGCAGCCCTGCGCCCGCGGCGGCCACGACGGCGAGGCCCGCCCCCAG
>NZ_JBEXUP010000244.1:0-7009 GCF_040614375.1 Nonomuraea sp. NPDC005983 | reverse complement strand
TCGCGGGCTGCGGCGCCAGGCACGCCCGGCGCGAACTGGAGGAGCTGGCGGAGCTGTCGGGGGCGCTGCTGGCCACCTCCGCCGTCGCCAAGGGCCTGTTCCGCGGCAACCCATGGGACCTGGACGTCAGCGGCGGCTTCGCCACCCCGCTGGCGGCCGAGCTGATCCGCGGCGCGGACCTGGTCGTGGGCTGGGGCTGCGCGCTCAACATGTGGACGACCCGGCACGGCGACCTGATCGGCGAGCAGGCCGCCGTCGTCCAGGTGGACCTGGACGAGGACGCGCTCGGCGCGCACCTCCCGATCCGCCTCGGCGTGGCGGGCGACACGGCCGCCACCGCGCTCTCCGTGACGGCGGCCTTCCTGTCGGAGACCATGGAACGCCCGCCCGCCGCCCCGCCCGCTGTGGCCGAGCCGTCGGCGGGTGACGGCACGGCCGCCGCAGGTGCTGCCTGGCCGGTTGGTGGCGAGGCGCGGCGGTATCGGTCGCCCGAGCCGGCCCGGCGCATCCAGGCGGAGGGCCGCTGGCGGGCGGTTCCGTACACGGACGAGAGCCGCGACGGTCGCATCGACCCGCGCACGCTCACGATCGGCCTGGACGACCTGCTGCCCGCCGAGCGGATCGTCGCCACCGACTCGGGTAACTTCATGGGCTACCCGGCGATGTTCCTGGACGTCCCCGACGAGCAGGGGTTCTGCTTCACCCAGGCGTTCCAGTCGATCGGGCTCGGCCTGGCCACCGCGATCGGCGCGGCACTGGCCAGGCCCGACCGGCTGCCGGTGGCCGCGCTCGGCGACGGCGGCGCGCTGATGGGGGTCGCCGAGCTGGACACCGTGGCACGGCTGGGCCTGCCGATGGTGGTCGTGGTCTACGACGACGAGGCGTACGGCGCGGAGGTCCACCACTTCGGGCCGCAAGGGCACCCGCTGGAGCTGGTGCGCTTCCCGCCGACCGACCTGGCCGCCGTCGCCCGGGGGTACGGCTTCGCCGCCGTCACCGTCACCGAGCCTGCTGACCTGGCGGGGGTGGCCGACTGGCTGAAGGGCCCGCGCGACCGCCCGCTGCTGGTGCACGCCAAGGTCGCCCGCGACCGCGCCTCGTGGTGGCTGGAGGAGGCCTTCAAGGGCCACTGAGCCAGGAAGCCGTCAGGCGGTCCGGGTCGGGTGTCAGGTGCCGCCGAGTTTGCGGTACGTCCGTGCCTCCTCGGCCGCCGCCAGCACCTCGGCGAGGGACGCGCCCGCGCCCACGGCCACGGCGGCGGCGATCGCGCCCTCCAGAAACGGCACGTCGGCCATCACCACCCGCCCCGGCACCTCCAGCAGCCGGGACGTCAGCACTGAGCTGCCCAGGTCAGGGATGATCAGCACGCCGTCGCCCTGGTCCACCGATTCGAGCGCTCTGCCGATGAGGTCGATGCTGGTGCCGAGCCCGCCGTCGCCGGTGCCGCCCGCCGCCGCGACAGGCACGCCGGAGCCGGCGATGCCCCGCACCAGCGCCGCCACCTCGGACGCGAGCCCCGCGCTGTGCGCGACGAGCACGAGCCCGACCATCAGCACATCACCCTCAACACGCCACCCTCAACACCACCATCAGAAGGCCGCATCACGCACCACCGCCTGGCGCCCCACGCATCACGCCACCGCCGCCAGGGCCGCCACGATGAGGGCCGACGAGGCCGCTCCCGGGTCCTCATGCCCGATGCTGCGCTCGCCCAGGTAGCTCGCCCGCCCCTTGCGGGCCCGCAGCGGGATCGTCGCCCTCGCCCCCTGCTCCGCCGCCCGCGCCGCCCGCTCGAACGCCTCACGCGCACCCACCCCGTCGCGGACGGCCCGCGCCAGCTCCCGCGAGGCGGGGGCCAGCGCGTCGACCATCGTCTTGTCACCCGGCGCGGTCTTGCCGAGCCGCTCGACGGCCACCACCCCGGTCTCGAAGGCCACGGCGAACCCGGCCAGCGTCACGGGGTCGTCCAGCGACCTGCCCATCTGGCGGAACACCGACCCGTAAAGCGGGCCGGAAGCGCCGCCGACGCGGCGGATCAGCGTCGCCCCCGCTGACAGCAGCGCCTGTGCGGGCGTGTCCGGCGGCTGGTCGGCGAAGGCCTGCCGTACCTCGGTGAACCCGCGGTCCAGGTTCGTGCCGTGGTCGGCGTCGCCGATGGCCGCGTCGAGTTCGGTGAGGTGCTCGCGCTGGAGCCGGACCAGCCTGGCCGCCTCCTCGATCCAGGCGACGAAGAAGCGGGTGTCCATCAGCGTCCCCAGCGCAGCCCCGGTGTCTCGACCGGCGCGTCCCACAGGCGGGTGAGGGTGTCGTCGAGCTGGCAGATCGACACCGAGAAGCCCTGCATGTCCAGGCTTGTCACATAGTTGCCGACCAGCGACCGCGCCACCCGCGCGTCCTTGCCCCGCACGAACGCCGCCACCTCGCCGAACACCACGTACAGCTCCATCAGCGGGGTGCCGCCCATGCCGTTGACCAGGACGAGCAGGTCGCCGCGCAGCGGCAGGTCGCGGTGGATGGCCTCCATGGCGAGAGCGGTCAGCTCGCGAGCCGAGACCAGCGGGACCCGGGTGCGGCCGGGCTCGCCGTGGATGCCGATGCCCAGCTCCACCTCCCCCTCGGACAGGGTGAACGTGGGCTTGCCGGCCGCCGGGGCCGTGCACGAGGTCAGCGCGATGCCGAACGAGCGGCTGCGCTCGTTGACCTCGGCTCCGATCCTGGCTATCTGGTCGAGCGGCGCGTCCACCTCGGCCAGCGCGCCGGCGATCTTCTCCACGAACAGGGTCGCGCCGGTGCCGCGCCGGCCCGCCGTGTAGAGGGAGTCCTGGACGGCCACGTCGTCGTCGACGAGCACGGAGGCCACCTCGACGTCGTCGACCAGCTCGGCGGCCAGCTCGAAGTTCAGCACGTCGCCCGTGTAGTTCTTGACGATGTGCAGCACGCCGGCGCCGCCGTCGACCGCCCTGGTGGCGTCCATGATCTGGTCGGGCACCGGCGAGGTGAAGATCTCGCCGGGACAGGCCGCGTCGAGCATGCCGTGCCCGACGAAGCCGGCGTGCAGCGGCTCGTGCCCGGAGCCGCCGCCCGAGACGAGCCCGACCTTGCCGGGCCGAGGGCCCTCCGCTCGGTAGACCACCCTGTCGCGCACCACCAGCGACGGGTGGGCGGCGGCGAGCCCGACCAGCGCGTCGTCCACCACGGACTCCGCGGTGTTGATGAGCTTCTTCATGGCCACAAGACCGATCTGCCCGTTTCCGCCTGGGGACAAGCGTCATGGGAACGTCCGCGGCGTGGTCCGGCTGCCCACCAGGGCGAAACCTAGGCTACCTTCTGCTCATGGCTGAGATCGTGTACCCGCCGGTGATCGCCGCCGCGCGGACCCTCTTTCGCGTCCTCGACTACCGCTTCCACATGGAGGGGACCGAGCACGTGCCGCGCACCGGCGGTGCCGTGCTGGTCAGCAACCACGTCAGCTACCTCGACTTCATCTTCGCGGGGTTCGGCGCGCTGCCGTCCAAGCGGCTGGTGCGCTTCATGGCCAAGCAGGACGTGTTCGAGCACCGCATCTCCGGGCCGCTGATGCGGGGCATGCACCATATCCCGGTCGACCGGGGCGCGGGCGCGGGATCGTACGCCACCGCGCTGCGCATGCTGAAGGCGGGCGAGGTGGTGGGCGTGTTCGCCGAGGCCACGATCAGCCGGTCGTTCACGGTCAAGGAGATCAAGAACGGCGCGATCCGGATGGCGCAGGCCACGAAGGTGCCGGTGATCCCGGTGGCGCTGTGGGGCAGCCAGCGGCTGTGGACCAAGGGCAGGCCGAAGCGGCTGACCCAGCGCCACGTCCCGCTGACGATCCTGGTCGGCGAGCCGATGTACCCCCAGCGTGGCGAGGACGTCAACAAGCACACGGCCGACCTGCACGCCCGCATGTCGGAGTTGGTCGACAGGGCGCAGCGCGGCTACCCGGAGATCCCGCCCGGCGTGTGGTGGCAGCCGGCCCACCTCGGCGGCACCGCGCCCACGCCCGAGCAGGCGGCGGCCATGGACGCCGCCGAGGCCGAGGCGCGAGCCAAGAAGGAACAGTCCTAGATCCCGCCGGGAGGCCAGGAGGGATCAGGCGCCCGCCGGCTCGCTCTTGGCAGGAGCGTCCGAAGGAGTGGGCGCCTCGCCGGAGCGAGCCGAGAGCCCGCAGGGTCAGATCGCGGCCGGGTAGCTGCTCGCGCGCATCCCCGCCAGCAGGCCGGCGGTCTGCTCGGGCGTGTAGCGGCGCACCGGGTCGTGATGAAGTAAGCCCTCGATGAGCGGACGCATCACCCCGGCGCGGCGCGGCGGTGGGTAGCCGCCGCTTCTGGCCATGCCGAGCACGGTCGCCGCGTCCTGGCCGGGGTAGGGCGGCTGGCCCTCGACGGCGCTGTAGAGGGTGGCGCCGAACGACCACATGTCGGCCTCCTTGCTGGCCGGGCCGCCGTGCAGCCGCTCAGGGGCCATGAAGGCGGGGGTGCCGCGCAGCCGCCGCTGGGTGGTCATGCGGATGTCGCCCTCGGCGGTGGCGATGCCGAAGTCGGTCAGCACCACCCGGTCGCCGGTCAGCATGACGTTGGCCGGCTTGACGTCGCGGTGCAGCACGCCCGCCTGGTGGGCGGTGCGCAGCGCGGCGAGCAGGTGCTGGCCGATCGCCGCCACCGACTGGGCCGGGAGCGTGCCAACCTGGGAGAGCAGCTGGTGCAGCGACAGCCCGTCGAGGTACTCCATCACGATCCAGAGCTTGCCGCCCTCCTCGATGAGGTCGTGGACGGTGACGATGTTCGGGTGCGTGAGGCCCGCGGCCATGCGCGCCTCGCGCAGCACCCGCCTGCGCACCATCTCGGCCTCACCGGCCAGCGTCAGCTCTTTGAGTGCCACCTCGCGGTGCAGCAGCTGATCGAACGCCCGCCAGACGACGCCCATACCCCCACGACCGGCCTCCCCGTGGAGGAGGTACCGTCCGCCGATCTCCCGCATGCCATCCCCTCGTTGCTCGTGGTAATCATGTCATCTCGAGGGACGGCGTTGGGTCTCTACCGTGATCTGGATATGTCGGGAATCTTAGGTTCGCTGGTCAGCGGGGTTGAAATTCGATCGCCCAGGGCGCGCCACACGAGCGCGACAGCGATCATGGAGACGCCCACCGCGCTGAGGAAGACGGTGGGCAGCCCGGCCAGCTCGCCGAGCACGCCGCCGAGCGCGGCGCCCAGCGGCATGCCGCCCATCCCGATCAGCCGGTAGGCGGAGTTGACCCGGCCGAGCAACTCGGCCGGGATCAGCCGCTGGCGGGTGGAGACGACCAGGACGTTGACGGCCGCGCTCGTCACGCCCCACAGCACGGCGGTCGGGTAGAGCGCCCAGGCGGTCGGCACCAGCACGGGGACGAGCAGCAGCAGGTTGTTGGCCGTCCAGCCGCCGACGAGCGTCCTGCCCTCCCCGAACAGGCGGATGGCCCGGTCCGACACGAGCGAGCCCACCACCGCGCCGGCGGCGAACGCGGTCAGCATGAGGCCGTACCCGCTGGGCTCCAGGCCGATCGCGGAGTCGGGGCCGACGACCCAGAGCACCATGACGGCGAAGTAGGCGGCGCTGGAGAAGTTGAGCAGGCCCGCGCTGACGGCGAGGGTGCGCAGGAACCGCTGCGACCACAGGTAGCGCTGGGCCTCGACGATGCCGGCCAGCAGCGAGCGCCGCCCCCGGACGTCCTGGGGGGCCTTGAACGTGCCGCGCATGCCGAGCAGAAGCAGCCCCGCCGCCCCGTACAGCAGGGCGGGGCCGCCGAAGAGGGCGGCGGGCAGGATCGTGACCAGCACGCCCGCGACAGGCGCCCCGAGGAACTCGTTGCCGATCATCTGCGCGGTCTGCACCCGCCCGTTGGCCCTGGTGAGCTGCGCGGACGGGACCGTCATCGGCAGCACCGACTGCGCGGAGGTGTCGGCGAAGACCTCCGACACGCTCGCCAGCAGCACGACGGCCAGCAGCGTCCACAGGTTCAGCAGGCCGAGCGCGCCGAACAGCGCGGCCACGGCCAGCACCGCCACCCGGAACCCGTTGGCCAGCACCATGATCCGCCTGCGATCCACCCGGTCGGCGATCGCCCCCGCGTACAGGGCGAACAGCAGCCACGGCAGCGTGGCGGCGGCCCCCACCAGCGACACCTGGGTGGGGGAGCGGGTCAGCTGCACGGCCAGCAGCGGCGCCCCGACTTTCAGCACTCCGTCGGCCAGGTTCGACAGCGCGGTCGACGACCACAGGTATCCGAACGACCGCATGGCTCACTCCGATAGTGTGTAAGAGAAACTGTGCATAGATTCCTTTGCAAAGATAGGTGTGCACACCGATGCGAAGCAAGAGCTACTCCGCCAGGACGCTCGACGCGAACGCGCTGAAGTCGTTCGCGCACCCCCTGCGCCTGCGCATCTACGAGCTGCTGGAGGAGCGCGGACCGTCCACGGCGACCCAGCTCGCGAGCGTGCTCGGCCAGAACACCGGCGCGACCAGCTACCACCTGCGGGAGCTGGCCCGGCACGGGATGATCGAGGTCGTGCCCGAGCTGGGCAAGGGCAAGGAGAAGTACTGGCGGATCGCCCCCGGCGGCTTCTCCTACGGCGAACCGCCGCCCGGCGACGCCGAGACGGTGGTCGCGTTCGAGTTCCTGCTCGACGACCTGGTGCGGCAGCGCGGCGCGGAGCTGGTCCGCTGGCGCGAGGAGTCGGGCAGCACTCCCGCCGAGTGGGTGGCGGCCAGCGGCTTCGGCCGCCGCTCGGTCAGGCTCACGGCGGCGGAGACCACCCGGATGCGGGACGAGGTCTTCGAGGTCCTGGAGAGGTACCGGGCGCTGGCGGACGCCAGGGAGCGCGAGTCGCCGGGTGCGCCCGATTCGCCGACCGAGCACGTGGTGGTGCACTTCGACGTCTTCCCCGTCGGCGCCCGGCAGGGGCGCCCCTGACATGGGCCGGTCCCGGCCGCGCGCGCGGCCGGGGCCGGG
>NZ_JBEXUP010000243.1:0-7025 GCF_040614375.1 Nonomuraea sp. NPDC005983 | reverse complement strand
AACCCGGCGGCGCCCCAGGGCAGCAGCGCGGCCCGGCGGCGCAGGGCCGCGCCGACCCCACCCGCCAGCAGCAGCACGCCGAGGAGCGGGCCGCGCAGGAACCAGGGGTACCGGTAGGCGGCCAGGATCGTCCCGAACGGCTCGACGGAGGCCAGGCCCCGGATGTCGCCGTCGTACTCGCTGCGGACCTTGCCGATCAGGGGGAACTGCTCCGGCAGCGCCCAGGAGCCGTGCGGGAAGGTGACCGACGGCACCACCCGCCTGGGGTGGGCGACCGGCTCCCAGGAGAAGGCGAGCGCGGTGTCGCGGGCGACGTCGCCCAGGTAGTCGAGCGGCTGGGCGAGGATGGCCTGCACCGCGAACCGCCTGGCCTCGGCGTTGTGGGCGAAACGTCCCCCGGGAAGGCGGTTCAGCGAGGCGCCGGGGGCCCAGACGTACTCGGAGGCGGCGTCGACGACCGTGCCGTTCGGGCAGAGCGGCGCCAGGTCGGGCGGCGGCTTGATGACGGCGCAGTCGGCGAACGTCATCGTCCTGGCCCACAGGGAGACGCCGTCGGCACCGCTCAGCGCGAACCGGCCGTGGTGCTGGGCGAACCAGCCCGCGTAGGCCAGCAGGGGCAGCGCGCCGGCCGTGGCGGCGGCGACGACCCGCTTCCAGCCCGCCCGCCGCACCAGCAGGTAGAGCAGGACCAGGCCGAGCAGCGGCGCGGCCGCGGTGCGCGTCAGGCCGGCCAGCGCGATCAGCAGGCCCGCCACCGCGGCCGCCCGCGTCGAGACCCGCGCGTGCCACATCAGCACGGTCAGCGCCAGCGTGACCAGGAAGTAGACCTGCAGGTCCGACAGGATCGCGTGCTCCTGGCGCACGAGGGCCGGGTCGAACAGCACCGGCACCGTGGCCGGCGCCGCTCCCCAGCCGGGCAGCGACCAGCGGCGCAGCAACAGGTAGATGAGCACGCCGACGCCGAGCCCCATCACATGCTGCACCCCGGCCACCACCTCGACGCTGTGGAAGGGCCGCAGCAGCCACAGGAACCACGGGTACCCCGCGGGGTGGAAGTACTCCCCCGGCCGCAGGTGGACGGCCGTGTCGAGGTACTCGAAGGAGTCGTACCAGTACAGCTGCGCCGTGTTGTAGCCGAGCATCGTCAGCACCCGCAGCGCGGCGGCCAGCGCCAGCAGGACGCCGAACACGGCGTGCCCCTGCCGCCGCCCCCCGGCCGGCGTCTCCAGGCGCGGCGGAGCAACCCCCGCGAGGGTGGACACCATCGGCTCTCTCCCCTGTCCGGGCCGGACGGGTTCCGGCCACAGGGGAGGCAGTCCAGCGGCTGACCGATAACGTGAACGTCACCGATTGCGGTTATGCCCGCGTTATATCCGCAGGGGCAAACTGTCGGCCTTTAGATCTTTCATGGGGGCGTTGTTGCGTGTTCTGATCGCGGAAGACGAACGGATGCTCGCCGAGTCGATCGCCGAGGGGTTACGGGGCGAGGCGCTGGCCGTCGACATCGCCTACGACGGAGACGCGGCGCTGGAGCGGCTGAGCATCCACGACTACGACGTGCTGATCCTCGACAGGGACCTGCCGATGACGCACGGCGACGAGGTGTGCAGGAAGATCGCCGAACAGGGCGGCCCGGTCAGGATCCTGATGCTGACCGCCGCCGGGGACATCAGGTCCCGGGTGTCGGGGCTGTCGCTGGGGGCCGACGACTACCTGCCGAAGCCGTTCGCGTTCGAGGAGCTGGTGGCGCGCGTCCACGCGCTCGGCCGCCGGGCCAGGCGGGCCGACCCGCCGATGCTGGAACGGGCGGGGGTGCGGCTGGACTGGGCGCACCGGCAGGTGTTCCGCGAGGGCCGCTACGTGCCGCTGGCGCGCAAGGAGTTCGGCGTGCTGGCCGAGCTACTGCGCGCGCAGGGCGCGGTGGTCTCGGCCGAGGAGCTGCTGGAGAAGGTGTGGGACGAGCACATCGACCCGTTCACCAACACCGTGCGGACCACGATGACCAAGCTGCGCAAGAAGCTCGGCGAGCCGCAGGTCATCGAGACCATTCCCGGATCGGGATATCGCATCCCATGAGCGTCCGTCTGCGTTTCGCCCTGGTCTGCGCCGGGATCGCGTTCGTTCTCGGCGCGCTCGTGGTGGCGGCCGTGTTCCTGGTGGTGCGGCAGAGCCTGGAATACCGCAACGGTCTCACCACCCCGACCGTCATCAACGTGCCGCACGGCGTCGGCATCTGGCGTGGTGACTACACCTACGAGGTCGCGCGTGACAGGGTGCTCCAGGTTCGCGTCATCTACCAGCGCGACACGCTGGCCAACGTGCGCACCTACGGCGCGATCGCGGTGCTGGCCGCGACGGGCGCCGCGTTCGGGCTCGGCTGGCGGGGCGCCGGCTGGGTGCTGCGCCCGATCCAGTCGGTCACGCAGACCGCGCGGCGGGTCGCGCAGAGCCACGATCTGGCCGACCGGATCGAATATCAGGGGCCGAAGGACGAGCTGAAGGAGCTGGCCGACATCTTCGACACCATGCTCGGCCGGCTGGCCCGCTCCTTCGACGGCCAGCGGCGCTTCGTCGCCAACGCCTCCCACGAGCTGCGCACCCCGCTGACGATCAACAGGACGCTGGTGGACGTCGCGGTGCGGCGTCCGGACGCGACCGACGACGTCAAGCGGCTCGGCGAGTCGCTGCTGCTGGTCAACGCGCGGCACGAGCGGCTCATCGACGGGCTGCTCGCCCTGACGGAGGGCGAGCAGGCCGTGCTCGACCGGCAGCCCTTCGACCTGATGGACGTGGCGGAGCACGTGCTCGACCAGGCCGCCGAGGAGGCCGCGCAGCGCGAGGTGACGATGCACCGGCTGCTCGACTCGGCGCCGACCGCCGGGGAGGCGGTGCTGGTGGAGCGGCTGGTGCAGAACCTGGTGGAGAACGCGATCCGGCACAACCACCCCAAGGGCGAGGTGTGGGTGACGACCCGGCAGCGGGCCGAGCGGGTGGAACTGGTCGTGGCCAACACCGGCCTGCAGGTACCGCCGTACGAGATCGAGACGATCTTCGAGCCGTTCCGGCGGCTGCACGGCGACCGGCTGCGCTCCGACCGTGGCAGCGGCCTCGGCCTGTCGATCGTCCGGGTGATCACCGAGGCGCACGACGGCGTGGTCACCGCCCGTCCCCGCGAAGAGGGGGGCCTGACTATCACGGTGGAACTGCCGGTGGACGGCTCGGCCACCTGACGGCTCACGGGGCGCGGATCTCCCGCAGGACCTCCTCGGGGATGCCCGCCTGGACGAGGCTCTGCCAGCTCTCGAACCGCTCGGCGATCATCGACTCCAGGAGGGGGCGCAGCAGCGCCTGGTCGGCGCCGGCCTTCAGCAGCTCGCTGAGGATGCGGCCACGGTCGGCGAAGGGCAGGGCGGCGCCGTCGGCCCGCAGCGCGTACGCGATCAGGGCCAGCGCCCGGTCGCTGCGGGACAGGGCGGCCGCCTCGACTGCGTCCAGGTAGAGCTGCACGCGCTCTTCGGCGTCCGCGCCGTCGCCGAGAAGCAGCTCGTCGAAGAGCCTGGTCGTGCCGATGACCTGCCCCGACCCGCGGAAGACGGCGGCGTGGTACGGGACGCTGCCCGGCGCCGGCGACGACGTGCTCGTGAGCAGGTCGTTGCCCAGGTCGAGCAGGTACGGCCGGGTCACGAGATACCAGCCGTTGAAGGGCACCGCGCGCCGGTCCATCTCCCGCACGCCCGGCCACCACTCGCCGATCGGGAAGTCCCACGACTCGGCCTCGCCGCCGAGCAGGATGTCGCGCTCCCCTCCCTCCACGACCCGGCACGCCGGCAGGCCCGTCACCAGGCCTTCCCAGCCCTCCACGCCGAGCTGGCTCCTCCACAGGTAGGCGAACGACTGCCAGGTGCGGAACTCCGCGTCCTTCAGCAGCTCGGCGACGCTGACCGGCCCCTGCGACGCGCCCGCGACCAGCAGGAGGAGGTTGGCCGAGTAGGCGGCGAGGCGGCGGGGCACCGGGTGGCGCACCGGGGCGAAGTCGGTGTGCAGGCGGCGCCGACGCTCGTGGAGGGACTCGCGCAGCAGCTCGCCCAGCAGGGCGACGACGCGGGCGCGGGTCTGGTCGGGCAGCGCGCGCAGCAGATCCCTGGTGAAGCCGACCATCGGGCCGCGCTCGGCGAAGCAGGAGAACGAGCTGACGGCGTACAGCAGGTCGTCGTCCACGGCGGGCGGCTCGTCGTCGTCCAGGTCGTGCTTCCTGACCAGCTCGCGCACCGCGTACACGGCCAGCCACGCCACCAGGAACTCGCCGAACGTCGCGTGCAGGAACTCGTAGCTGCGCACCCGGTGGTCGGCCGGTCTCGCCTCGTTCGTGTGCACGAAGAAAAACCGTCCGACGGCCCGTTGCGCCCAGTTGACCGGGCTGTCGGGGTCCTGGAGGCGCCCGTCACCGCACAGCGCGGGCAGGTCCCGGTTGAGTGCCGTCTCCGTGACGACCGGACGGCCGCGGGCGAACATCGCCAGCGCCACCGCCCCGAGCCGTACCAGCTCCTTGTCCACGAGCCTGCGCTGCCGCTCCGCCGGCAGGGCCCGCACTCCGGGTGTCTTGGCGACCTCCCTGGCGGCGAAGTCGCTGATCAGCGACTCGTACAGCTGGGCGCGGCCGAGCGCGGCGCCGTCGCGCTGCAACGCGTTGCCGGCCGCGTCGTACAGCGCCAGCAGCAGGAGCAGCAGCGGCTGCCTGGCCAGCTCGCCCTGGGCCAGCGCGACCTCGGCCGGGAGCGGCTTCCTGCCGTGCCTGGCCAGCTGGGCGCGGTTGGAGCGGTCCCAGATGTCCAGCCACTGCCGTACCTGGTCCTCCTCGAACGGCTGCAGCTGGACGGCGAGCACGCCCGGCGGGAACCGGACCCGGTCGGCCACGACGGTGCGGCTGGTGACGATCACCACGACGGGCCGGCCCTTCCTGGCCTGCTTGCTCTGGAACTCCTGCACCTGTTCCAGGTAGTCGTAGCGGCCGGTGTTCGCGGCCTGGAGCAGCTCGTCGAAGCCGTCGAGCATGACGACGGGCAGCGCGCCATCACCCGCGTCCACCAAGTCCTGAAATTTCACCCCTTGTTCTATTTCTTCGTCGAGCATGGCGTGGATGCCCTGCTCGATCTGGGACGTGACCGTCGACTCCGCCACGACGTCGCGCAGCTCGACCCTGATCGGCAGGAACTCCGACCCGGCCAGCCGCGCGGCGAGCACCTCGGTCAGCTTGGACTTGCCCGAGCCCGGCTCGCCCAGCACCACGAGCGGCGCCTGGGTGGCGCGCAGCGAGGTGAGGTGCCCGACCAGGAACACCTCGGTGTCGGGCAGCTCGCGCTGCTCGCTCCACCAGCTCTTCACGGCGGGCGTGGCGTCGCGCGTCAGCTCCGCGACCCGGCACCGCGGGCTGATGTAGCCCTCGCCGAGCAGGGGCAGCGTGACGTCCTCCGGGGCCCTGCCGCCCGCCATGAGCGGCTGGTCGAGCGCGGTGGCGGCCATCCTGACCAGGTGGATCATCGGCCGGTCGCCCACCCTGGGCGGGGCCAGCTCGGCCAGCAGGCGCGCCGCCCGCGACAGCCCCGCGCCGAGCGCGTGCGCCTCGGTGACCAGGCTCCACACGCCGAACTCCGGGGTGTCGGCGGCCAGGAAGCGGTAGTTCTCGTCGTAGATGCGCAGGGCGTGCGCGGGCGGCTCGTCGCCGAGCATCCTGGGCAGCAGGAGCTGCTCGTCCACCGACAGTTCGTCCCACAGCGCCAGCCCTCGGACGTACGTCTCCATGGCGGCGGACATCTGCCGGTAGACCCGCTCGACGGCCTCGCGCGTCTCGGCGTGGGGGCGGTGCGGTTCCGGCACGGGCAGCCGGGTCATCAGCAGCCTGTCGACCAGCTCGACGAACTTCTCCCCCGGCGGCCAGCCGGCGGCCTGGGCGATCTGGTCGGCGCGGTCCATGTCGAGCTGTTCCAGCGTGAACGGCAGCTTCGCGTCGCCGAGGGCCTCGAAGTAGGAGGCGACCACGATCACGGCGTGCGCGGCGGACAGCCGCTGGGTGCGGGTGAACCGGTTGCCGCCGGTCCGCCACTCCGCCGCGCGCCGGACGACGTCCTGGCCGTAGCGGACGACGTCGTTCTTCAGGTCGAACACGCCGAGGGCGACGTCCGCGCCTCCGGCCAGGGCCCAGCCGGTCAGCGCGACGGTCGCGGCGAAGTCCACGATCTTGACCAGCCGGCTCTCCTGGCAGCCGAGGATCGTCAGGGCGTCCGCATAGCTCAGGGTCTCTGTCATGGCCACCTCGGGAGGGCGCGGGAGGTCCATCATTACCCCATCTGCCGGCAAAAGGCGCTTTGTTCACTCAGGCGGTCTGGACGTTTCCGGCCAGGCTTCGGCGATCTCCGTCAGCGCCGCCGGGTCCTCGATCGTGGACGGCGTGCGGTAGGGAGTCCCGTCGGCGATGTCGCGCATGGTGGCGCGGAGGATCTTGCCCGAGCGGATCTTGGGCAGGCGGCTGACGACCACCGCCCTGCGGAAGGCGGCGACGGGGCCGACCCGGTCGCGGACCAGCCCGCGGGCGCGGCCTTGGCCACGCTCTCGTCCCAGTCGACGTTCCTGCCTTCGACGAGCGTGGCGGGGCAGCGCTCCCGCTGCAGGACGACGCAGCTCGCGGGCCGGTGCTCCGCCTGCTCGAGCGCGGCGTCGAGCAGCGGCTTGTACTCCACGACCCGGGCGGGTTCGATGCCGCACGACGCCGACAGCACCACCCTGGGCTTGGCGTGGTCGATCCGTGCCGCCAGCTCTCCGGCGGCGAACCCGCCGGACACCACCGAGTGGACCGCACCCAGCCGGGCGCAGGCCAGCATCGCGAACACGGCCTCGGGCACCATCGGCATTTGACGTGCTCCTCCACATGAATGCGGAGGATTCCTGTGCTGCTTACGCAGCAGCTCGCAGCGCGGGCGCGGGCGAGACTGTGGGACAGGATGCTTGACGCTTCACAGGCCCCGGTATCC
>NZ_JBEXUP010000242.1:0-7378 GCF_040614375.1 Nonomuraea sp. NPDC005983 | reverse complement strand
CTCGGCGCGGTCGCCGGGCCCGACCTGCTGCCCGCGCTGGGGTCCCTGATGGCCGCGCCACCGCTGCTGCCCGCGCACGGAGACAGCTGGTACGGCAGGCCCGGCCTGTCAGGTGGCAGGACGTCCGAGAACTGGCCGGTCAGGTGGGCCCTCGACGGCCTGGAGACGGACGCCGCGCCAGGTTCGGGCGGCAGGGTGACGGTCACCGCGTCCGACGCCAGGGCGGGGCTCGGGCTGGTGAGCGAGCTGGTCATGGACGCCAACGGCGTGGTCATGCTGCGCCACACGCTGACCAACGCCGCCGCGGCCCCGTACAGCGTGGCCGGGCTGACCTGCGCGCTGCCGCTGCCCGCGCGGGCGGGAGAGCTCCTCGACTTCACCGGCCGCTGGGCGCTGGAGAAGGTGCCGCAGCGCAGGTCGTTCGCCCACGGCGTCTGGTCGAGGGAGAACAGGCGCGGACGCACCGGGCACGACGGCACCGGCCTGCTGGTGGCCGGCACCGAGGGGTTCGGCTTCCGCCGCGGCGAGGTGTGGGCGGTGCACGCCGGGTGGAGCGGCGACCACATCCACTACGCCGAGCGCCTGCAGGAGGGCGCGGCGCTGCTGGCCGCGGGCGAACTGCTCGCGCCCGGGGAGATCACGCTGGGCGAGGGGGAGAGCTACCGGACCCCGTGGGTCTACTTCACCTGGTCGGACAGCGGTCTGGACGAGGCGAGCGGCCGCTTGCACGACCACCTGCGCGCCGGCAGGACGCTGCCCGTCCGGCCGGTGACCCTGAACAACTGGGAGGCCACCTACTTCGACCACGGCCTCGACCGGCTGCTGGAGCTGGCCGGCAGGGCCGCGGAGGCGGGGATCGAGCGGTTCGTCCTCGACGACGGGTGGTTCAGGGGCCGCCGCCACGACCGGGCCGGCCTCGGCGACTGGTACGTGGACGAGCAGGTGTGGCCGGACGGGCTGCACCCACTGGCCGAGCACGTGCGCAAGCTCGGCATGCAGTTCGGGCTCTGGTTCGAGCCCGAGATGGTCAACCCCGACTCCGACCTGGCCCGCGAGCACCCCGACTGGATCCTCGGGTGCGCCGACCGGCTGCCCCCGCCGCAGCGCAACCAGCAGGTGCTCGACCTGGCCAGGCCCGAGGCCTTCGACTACCTGCTCGAACGGCTCGACACGCTGGTGCGCGAGTACGACCTCGACTACATCAAGTGGGACCACAACCGCGACATCGCCGAGCCCGTCCACGACGGCGTGCCGGGGGTGCACGCGCAGACCCTCGCCGTCTACCGGCTGATCGACGAACTCCGCCGCCGCCATCCCGCGCTGGAGATCGAGTCGTGCTCGTCGGGCGGCGCGCGGATCGACTACGGCATCCTGGCCCGCACCGACCGGGTCTGGACGTCCGACAGCAACGACGCGCTCGACCGGCAGGCGATCCAGCGCTGGACCGGGCTGCTCGTCCCGCCGGAGCTGATGGGCTCCCACGTCGGCGCGCCGCGCGACCACATCACCGGACGGTCGCTGCCGCTCTCCTTCCGCGCCGCCACCGCGCTGTTCGGCCACATGGGCGTGGAATGGGACCTGACCTCGGCCGGCGAGGCCGAGCGGGAGGAGCTGGCGGTCTGGATCGCGCTGCACAAGCGGCTGCGTCCGCTGCTGCACGCCGGGCGGGTGGTCCGCGCCGACCATCCCGATCCGTCCACGCTGGTTCACGGTGTGGTCCTGCCCCAGGGCGGGGTGTTCGCCTGCGTCCAGCTCGCCTCCAGGGTCACCACCGCGCCAGACCCGCTGCGCCTGCCGGGCCTCGACCCCGGGGCCCGCTACGAGGTGCGCGTGGCTGGTCCCGTCCCCACGGGGGTGGCGCTGCCCGAGTGGGTCGGCGCCGCCCCGGTGCGGCTGCCCGGCTCGGTCCTGAGCGAGCTGGGGCTTCCGGCCCCCGCGCTGAAGCCGGCCTCCGCCCTGCTCATCGAGGTCGAGAACCTCTCCCTGTAGGCGGCCGACACCCGGCGGGCGGGTGGAGCGGCGGTGCGCCCTGCCGGCCGCCGGACGCCGCGTTGGCGTGGGTGCCGCGTCACCTCCGCGCGGTGCGGATGGTCAGGCGGCCGTAAGGGAGCTCACCTGTGATCTGGACGTGCAGCCTGCCCGGGCTCTGGCGGCCCGGTGCCTTGCAGGTCACGCTGCCCCATTCGGTGCGCACCCCATCGACGTTCGCGCTCGCGCCAGCAGGCAGAATGATCGCGGCGCCGCCGTACGCGAGCCAGAGCTCGATGTCGATCCGCGTATACGGGACGTGGGCCCGGGACAGGTCGAGCCGTACTTTGCCGTACTCGGAGTCGATGCGTAGCCGGCGCGGGACGTGCCAGTCGCCCGTCCGCGTGACGCGCCCGCCGGTGGCGGCGAGGTGGACCACTTCGTCCGGCAGGTCGGCGACGACCGGCTCCAGCTCGTGGGAGGAGGTGGCGGTGAGCGCCAGTTCGAGCCGCTGCTCCAGCTCGGCGGGGCCGAGCCGGCCGTCCGCGTACGCCTGCTGGACCAGCTCCACCGCCCGCTCACGGTCGAAGCCGGAGACGGTGCTCATTTACTGACGGCTCTCTTGTACAGCCGCGTCGCCAGCGGCACGAACACGGCCAGGAGCACGACCGACCACAGCAGCGAGATCGGCACCGCGTGCCGCAGCGGCCAGGCGTCGGGCACGGGGAGGGCCTGGCTGGTGTTGCCGAACAGCTCGCGTGCGGCCTGGACCAGCGTGGACACCGGGTTCCACTCGGCCATCGGCTTGAGCGGCCCGGGCAGGCGCGTGCTGTCGACGAAGGCGTTGGACAGGAAGACCAGCGGGAACGACATGATGGTGGCGATGTTGTTGAAGACCTCGGGCGTGCGCAGGGCCAGCGCGACCGTGGCCGTCACCCAGGAGAAGGCGTACGCGAACAGCAGCAGCATCAGGAACCCGAGCGCGGCCTCGAACGGCGAGCTGTGGATGCGCCACCCGACGAGCAGCCCGACGAGCGCCATGGTGACGATGCTGGTCAGGTTCATGATGACGTCGCTGACGGTCTGGCCGGTCAGCACCGCCGAGGGCGACATCGGCAGGGTGCGGAACCGGTCGAAGATGCCCTTCTGCAGGTCCTGCGTCAGGGTGTAGCCGGTGATCTGCCCGCTGGAGACGATCGTCATGACGAAGATCCCGGGCAGCAGGTATTCGCCGTACGACAGGCCGGGCAGGCTGATCATGCTGCCGAAGACGTAGGTGAAGAGCAGCACGAACACGATCGGCAGCATGACCACGCCGCCCAGCAGGTCGGGGGCTCGGCGGATCTTCAGGGCGTTGCGCTTGGCGATCGTCATGCCGTCGGCGACGGCCAGGTGCAGGGTGCTCATCGGATGGTCTCCTTGATCTTCTCGTCGGCCTCGCGTCCGGTGAGGCTCAGGAACACGTCGTCCAGGGTCGGCCGGCGCAGACCGGCGTCGCGTACGGTGATGCGTTGGGCGGCCAGGTGGCCCAGCGCCTGGGTCAGCGCGGCCGCGCCGCCGGAGACCGGAATCGTCATCTGCAGGGCGGCGGCGTCGATCTGCACGTTCCCGACGGCCAGCGGCGCCAGCATCCTGGCGGCGGCCTGCAGGTTCGCCGCGTCCGTCACCGAGAGCTGGATCCGGTCGCCGCCGACCTGGTCCTTGAGCTCGTCGGCGGTGCCGAGCGCGATCACGTGCCCGTGGTCGACCACCGCGATGCGGTCGGCGAGCCGGTCGGCCTCCTCCAGGTACTGGGTGGTGAGCAGCACGGTGGTGCCCTCCGCGACGAGCTCGGAGATGACCTCCCACAGCCCGATCCTGGCCCGGGGGTCCAGGCCGGTGGTGGGCTCGTCGAGGAACAGCACGGGCGGGTGGGCGACCAGCGCGCCGGCCAGGTCGAGCCGGCGCCGCATGCCGCCGGAGTAGCCCTGCACCGGGCGGTCGGCCGCCTCGGTCAGGTCGAAGCGCTCCAGCAACTCGCGGGCGCGCTGCCGGCTGCGCTTGACGCCCAGGTGGTAGAGGCGGCCGACCATCTCCAGGTTCTCGGCGCCGGTGAGGTGGTCGTCGACGGCGGCGTACTGGCCGGAGGCGCCGATGTGCGCACGCAGCCGGTGGGCGTCACGGACGACGTCGAACCCGGCGACCGTGGCGTGGCCGGCGTCCGGTTTGAGCAGCGTGGTGAGGATTCGCACCGTGGTGGTCTTGCCGGCGCCGTTCGGGCCGAGCAGCCCGAGCACCGTCCCCTCGGGGACGGTCAGCGCCATCCCGTCGAGGGCGGCCACGTCGCCGTACTTCTTGACCAGACCTTCGGCCACGATCGCGTCAGGCATGAGGGATCTCCTTGCTTGTCGGGGAACGTTCGTCAGGAGCGGTGGATGGCGATGTCGCCGTAGGTGGTGTGGGCACGCACCTCCACGACCTGGTCGGCCTGGCCGGGGCCGTCGCCGGGGTCGAGGGCGACGGTCACGGTGCCGTACTGGGAGCTCACGTCCAGCCAGGCGGCGGTGCCCTCCCGGATCTCGAGATCCAGCCCGCCGCCGGTGGTCTCCATGACGACCGAACCGGACACCACCTCGCGGATCTCCACGCTGCCGTACGCGGTCTTGGCGACGACGCCCGCGAGGGCGCGGTTCACGGTGATGTCGCCGTGGGCGCTGTTCAGCCGCAGGTCGCCGGTCACCTCGCCGAGGCGGACCTCCCCTTCGGAGGTCTTGACCGCGGCAGTGCCGTTGATCTCGCCGATGTGGATGCCGCCGTGGGTCGTGGTGACCTCGGCGTGCCCGGACGCGCGGGTCACCGAGATGTCGCCGTAGGTGCTCTTCAGCCGTAGCCGGTCGGCCTGCTCGACCCGGATGTCGCCGTAGGAGGTGGTGAGCGTCACCTCACCGAGCGGGCCGTGGCAGCGCAGGCTCCCCGTCGTCCTGGCGTCGAGGCGGGAGCCGGCCGGCAGTTCGATCGTCACGTCGAGCGAGCCCGGGCCGAGCACCAGCGAACGCGCCCAGCTCATGGGCGACTCGACGAGTCTGTCGAACGAGAGGCCCCAGCCGGAGGCCGGGCCCGAGTGCTCCTTGTCGGTCCGCACCAGGAGCCTGCCGTCGGCGTAGTCGACCCGGGTATGCCGGGCGGCCTGCACGTCCGCGTCGTTGAGTTCGTCGCTCGGGCGGACCTCGACGACGGTGTCGGTGCGGTCGCTCGCGTTGATCCGGACGGTGGCGGTCGCCAGGTCGAGGATGGCAAGGATGGGTTGTGGGGTGTCGAAGGTCGGCATTCCGGTTCCCCTGTCGTGGGTTGGCGTGGTCATCAGCGCACCCAGCCGCTGTAGCGGTTGCCGGTCTGCTGCGCCGGGCGCCGGCCGGAGCGCCGGTCGGCGCTGCCAGGGTCGAGCGCGGCGGCGACGGCGCGGACCAGCCAGGCGTTGACCGACAGCCCCTCACGGGTGGCCGCCTCCTCGATGCGCGGCTTGAGGTGCTCGGGGACCCGGAGCGAGATCCGGGACGTCCCGCCCTCGTCGGCGTCGGGGGGTGGTGGCGGGGAGGGCGGTCTCTCGACCTGCCTGATCTCGCCCTCCTCGAACGCGCGGGCGCTCGGTGGTGGCGTCACGACGAAACCGAGGTCGCGCCCGCGCAGTCGCACCTCGACCGAGCCCGGTGCGAGGTCCTGGGTGATCTCGTCCGCGGCGGCTGACAGAGCCTCCAACAGCGCGAGCCGGGTGGCTGACTCGAGCGTCGCGGCGAGGCGCTCGGCCAGCGCACGGGCGTCCTCGCCGCCCGCCCCGGCGGCCATCGCGAGTTCGCGCCGGAGGTGATCGACGTAAGGCGTAAGGTCCATGACGCCATGATGGCATCATAGTGGCGTCACATCAAGACCGATACAACGTCATTGAGACGCCACGAGCTTCGCTGTGTCGGTGGGGCGATGTCGCCTGGGATGGTGTGCATGGACTGGGCGCCTTGAGAGCCTGGTTGCGGCGCGTCGGGATCTCATCGCGCCCCCGGCGAGGCCGGCGCAGATCGTCGGGCCTGGCTCTCCAGGGGGCGGCGCCGCGTCAGGGCGTTTTGAGGGTGAGGGTGAGCTCGAAGCCGAGGAGGTCGGCGAGCTCGGTGAACTTGGCGAGGTTGGGCGTGCGCTGCCCGGTCTCCCAGAAGGAGACCGCGCCCTGCGAGACGCCGATTCGCGATGCGACCTCCAGCTGTGTCAGGCCGAGGTTCATGCGCCGCTCACCGAGCTTGACCATGAGCGCGTGCGCGTCAGGCATCTCCGCCTCCTCCAGCACATGCGGCGTGTACGGGATCGCTCCGCCGCCGGCCCCGTCCGGATGGCCGGCGGAGATCTGAGTGGAGCCCGACGGCGACCAGGGCGACAGGCTGCTCTCTTACCAGGAAAGCAGTCGCAAACCGGATATTCCATGCTATATAGGCATCATCTGGACATGAAATGTGCTCATAGGGGAAGGGGCGGCGAGCTCCCGTGAGCTACGACCCCGCCTTCGCCCGGAAGTCGTTCAGCCAGAGCAACGGCTGCACCTTCACCGTCATGCGGGTCGGATCCTCGAACGTGATGTGCGGCGGTCTCGGCTACCTGATCGACGGCGGAGAGTCCTGACGGGCGCTCGCTTCGAGCAGGGTGGCGATGCCGTCGAGCATGCGGTGGAGGCCGAACTCGAAGATGTTCTCCGGCTCGGACGCCTGGAACGCCTCGGTGCCGAACTCCGACACCATGGGCAGCCGGGCGGCGTGCATGGTGCGGCTGAACGCGTCCTGCCGGGCGTCGGCCCACTGCTGCCGGGTGTGGCGGGTCGTCCTGGCCGCCTGCGCCTCGTGGGCGAGCGGGATGGCCGCGCTCTGCAGGTACGTGCCGATCATGATGGCGACCTGGGCCAGGGTGGTGAAGTCCAGGCTGTGGCCGTCGAGGGCGCGCATGCGCCAGTCGGTGTACGCCATGAGGCTCGGGGCGACCGGCGGCCGGGTGGTGACCGCGACGAGGTGCGACACCCAGGGGTGATCCCGGTAGAGCGCCCACTCCTCGCGCGCGGACAGCTCCAGCTTGGCCCGCCAGCCGTCGGGGCCGGGTTCCGGCAGGGGCCGCTCGCCGAAGACGGTGTCGACCATCAGGTCGTTGAGCTCCTCGCGGCTCGCGACGTACCGGTACAGCGACATCACGCCGACCCCGAGCTCCGCCGCGACGCGCCGCATGGAGACGGCGGCGACGCCCTCCCGGTCGGCGACCTCGATGGCGGCGCGCACGATGAGCGCCTGGTCCAGGGCCCCTTCCGCGGAGCCGCCGACGGCGTGGGGCTCGTGCGAAGGGGCGCCGATCTCGGCGCTGCTCTGGGGCTCGTGAGGCGGGGCGCCGCCGATCTCGGCGCCCCGCC
>NZ_JBEXUP010000241.1:0-8137 GCF_040614375.1 Nonomuraea sp. NPDC005983 | reverse complement strand
AGCGCTCCGAACGGCGCGGCGAGCGCCGAGCGGGACGGCGGGGCCGATCCGATCGCGCAGATGGCGCGGGCCGCGCTCGACCCCGGCAGCCTGATGAACCGCGCGCTCGGCAACCCGAGCATGCAGCTGTTCAAGGGCGGCGCGAACCACCCCGCCATCCTGCGGGCGGGCTGGCCCGCGGCGGGCGTCGTGGCAACCGCGCGCGGGCTGGCGGGCTTCTACCGGTCGCTGATCGCCGGGGACATCCTGCGTCCGGAGACGCTCCGCGACGCCGTCCGCACCCGGGTCAGCGGGCCGGACCGGGTGCTGTACGTCGACAGCTCGTTCGGCCTCGGGTACATGCGGCCCTCGATGACGTTCCTGGTGCCCTCCGACAGCGCGTTCGGCCACACCGGCATGGGCGGCTTCCTCGGCCTCGGCGACACCGAACGCGGCCTGGCCATCGCGTACGTGATGAACAGGATGGCCGGCGCGGCGTCCGGCAGCATGCGCGCCTTCCACCTGACGGAGGCCGTCTACCAGTCCCTCTGACCTCCGCCCACCATCCGGTACGTCACTCGCGGCGGCCGGCGGAGCGGCGTCCTGTGGGGCGGCGGTGTTCGGCATGGCGTTCAGTGCATCGTCACGCCGCCGCTCACCGACAGGGTCTGGCCGGTGAGGTAGGCGGCGCGGTCCGTACAGAGGTAGGCGACCAGGCCCGCCACGTCGGCGGGCGTCCCAAGGCGGCGCAGCGGGACGCCCCGGACGATCTTCTCCACCAGCCCGGGTTCGTCCGCGGAGACGCGGCGCAGCATCGGCGTGTCGGTGGGCCCCGGGCAGACCACGTTCGCGGTGACGTTCCCCCTGGCCGCCTCGCGGGCCAGCGTCTTGGCCAGCCCGAACAGCCCCGCCTTGGTGGCGGCGTACGCGCCCTCCCCGCCCGACCCGGCCCGTGCTCCGTCGGACGAGATGAACACCAGCCGCCCCCAGCGCCGCTCCAGCATGCCGGGCAGGAGCAGCTTGGTCATCAGCATCGGCCCCCGCAGGTTGACCTGCCACATGAGGTCCCAGCTCGCCGGATCGCTGTCGACGAACGGCTCGACGACGGAGACCCCCGCGTTGTGCACGCAGATGTCGGCCCGTCCGATCGCCGCGCAGAACTGCGCTATCGAGCCCGGCGACGCCAGATCCACCCGCATCGCGACCGCCACGCCCACCTCACCGGCCGGAGCAGCACCGGCGGGACCAGTCCCGGCCAGGGCGGCGGCTGTCTTCTCGGCGCCTGCCAGGTCCACGTCGGCGATGATCACCCTGGCGCCGAGTGCGACGAGGTCCGTGGCGATGGCGGCGCCGATCGCGCCCGCTGCCCCGGTCACCACGGCCACCCGCCCGTCGAGCCGCATCCCCTCCATCAACGCCCAGCCCCCCACACCGACCGCGCCACGAACCCTGCGATGAGCCCTGCCATCAGCACCTCTCCTCCGCGCGTTTCGTCAGCACCGCGCCAAGGCAGCGCCACCGGCCCTGCTCCAGCAGCACCGCTCCATCAGCGCCCTTCCGCCCAGCACCTGTCCCCTTCTCGGCGCGCGACGGGGCAGCCCGCCGCCTTCCCGTCAGTGGCCCGCCTTCCACTCCTCGATCAGTTGCGCGGTGGTGGTGCGGGTGGACAGCAGGCTGAGGGTGTGTTTCAGCACCGCCTGCGCGTACTCCTCCGGGATGCCCGCGACCGCGTCCGTCACCACCGTGACCCGGTAGCCCAGGTTGACCGCCTCCAGGGCGAGCCCGGGGATGCCGAGGTTGAGCGACACCCCGACCGCCACCACCGTGGAGACGCCGAGCGAGCGCAGGGTGGTGTCGAGCGAGGTGCCGGTGAAGGGGGAGAAGCCGTGGTGGCGTCTGCTCTCCAGGTCGGAGCCGTCCCAGAGCTCGGGCAGGACGTCGACGGCGGGCGTGCCTTCCAGCATGTGCGCGGGGTCCCTCAGCAGGGCGGTGATGAACGGGCAGTTGTCGGTGTACGAGCCTGCGCGGTCCGCGCGGAAGGCGGCGGTGCAGTGGATCACCGGGAGGCCCGCCGCACGGGCCGCCTGGAGGAGCGCGGCGATGTGGGGCACCACGTCGTGCCGGGCGCAGGCGTCCACCAGGTCGGGAAAGTTCGTGACGTCGCCGATCACGCCCCGCTGCATCTCCATGACCAGCACGGCCGCACGCCCCACCGGACACCTCCATTTAGCCGAGCGCTTGCTTGGTCATCGCGAGCGTATCACCCCGAACCGCCGCGATCACGACGGGCGCCCAGCCACCCGCCACCGCCACGATCACGGCGACCCCCCGCCAAGCCGCCACCGCCGCAATCACCGTGGCCGCCCCGCGAACCGCCGCTGCCCGGCGATGCGGCCAGTTACGTGATGGGGAAATTTCGGGACTAGTGACAACCGGAACCCCGGGTGAGACCGTCGAACGGAAGACGGCCGCGCGATGGGGGTTGGACTTGGTCCCTGGTTACCGCGAAGTACGCCAGCTCGGCGCCGGCCACACCGGCCGCGTCTTCCTCGCCACCTACGAGACCACCGGCGCCTACGTGGCGATCAAGTACCTGAACGCCACCCTCCGCAGGGACGCCGAGTTCATGGACCGCTTCCGGGCCGACACCCACGCCCTCGTCGAGCTCGACGACCCCCATGTGGTCAAGCTCTACGAGTACGTCGAGACTCCCACCAGGGCCGCCGTGGTCGCGGAGCTGGTCGACGGCGTGTCGCTGCGCACCCTGCTCGCCGAGCACGGCAGGATCAGCCCCGAAGCGGCGCTGACCGTGCTGAAGGCCACGCTGCTCGCCCTGGCCGCCGCCCACGACAAGGGGGTGCCGCACCGCGACGTCAAGCCGGAGAACGTCCTGGTGCAGGCCGACGGAGCGAGCAAGCTGGCCGACTTCGGCGTGGTGGTGCACGCGGAGGCGCCGGGAGTGCCCGCCGGAAGCCCGGCATACATGTCCCCAGAACTATGGACGCACCGGGCGTCCGGCCCGCCCGCCGACCTGTACGCGGCGGCCTGCGTGCTGTTCGAGGCCGTCAAGGGACGGCCTCCGTACCGCGCGGACGGCGCCCTGGCCCTGCGCGACCAGCACCTGATGGAGCCGGTGCCGCTGGAGGTCGTCCCCGATCCGCTGCGCGACCTGCTCAAGCGCGGGCTGGCCAAGGACCCGGCGGCCAGGTACGCCTCGGCCAGGCAGTTCGCGGCCGAGCTGGAGGAGGACGCGGTCGCGGGGTACGGCCCCGACTGGGAGCAGCGCGGACGCCGCCACCTGGGAGAGCTGGCGACGCTGCTCGCCCTGCGCTTCCCGCTGGCCAAGCCGGACGCCACGGCCGACGCCCCCGCCAGGACGCGCGACCGGGTCAGGGTGCCGAGGCTGCCGCCGCATCTGTGGATCGCGGGCGCGACCGTGGCGACCGTCATGATCGCCCTACTCGCGTCCGGCGGACGCCTGCCGCCCGGCCCCGGCACCGTCCTGATGCCGCCCCCCGAGACCGCCGAGCCGGCCCCCACCTCGGCGGACACCACAACCCGCACCCCCACGAGCCCGCGCACGAGCGCGCGCCCGACCGGCCCCACGAGAGCCGATCCCACGACGCCGCCCGTGCCGAGGACGTCCGCGCCGCTGCCCACCGGTCCGCTGAGCGCCCGCGCGCCGTCCAGCCCGGCGGTCTCCAGCCCGGCGGTCTCCAGCCCGGCGGCCTCCAGCCCGGCGGTCCAGTCGGCGAGTATCGTGCAGTGGAGCGGCTCGGCGGGTGCGGTGCGGGTCGCCGCCGACGGCCCCGGCCCGGTGCGGCTGCAGGTCTCCTTCACCCGCCGCGACGACGACGGACCCGCCAGGACGCTCGCCCGCGAGACCCGCACGCTGGCCGGGAACACCGCCTACACCGACACCGTCCTGCGCGACCTCGGCGCCGTCCCGTGCGGCAGGCGCGCCCACTTCGGCATCGTCGTCCTGACGGAGCCGGCGGCGGCCAACGGCCCCCAGGTGAGCGAGGTCGAGGTCGCGGGCCCCGCCTGCCCGACGCCGCCGCCCTCCCCGTCGCCCACCGATCTCCCCACCGCGAGCACGTCCGCCCCCACCCCTGCGAAACACCCGTCGACGACCCTGTCGGAGACCCACGCGGCGGCCCCGACGTACGAGGAACCGGAGGAGGCCGGGACGCCGGCGATGGTCGGCTCGCCGACCGCCGCGACGGCCGTCGAGTAGCGGCCTTGTCGGCCAACCAAGCGTGCGCTAGCTTGGCTAGCGATGAGCGGTGACACCTCTGCCTACTGGGCCGCCTGCAGGCGCGGCGAGCTGGTCATCCAGCGCTGCGCGTCCTGCGACCGGCGGGTCCACCTGCCTGCGGCCGAGTGCCCGTGGTGCGGCGGCGAGCCGGTCTTCGAGCCTGTGTCCGGCGAGGGGGTGGTGCACACGTTCACCGTGGTGCACCGCTCGTTCGTCCCCGAGTACCGGGGGCGCGAGCCGTATGTGGCGGCCTGGGTGGACCTGCCGGAGGGGGCGCGGGCGTTCGGGCACGTCGTGGGGTGCCCGCCGGAAGAGGTACGCATCGGCCTGCCGGTGCGGGTGACGTTCGTGGACGACCTACCGCACTGGAGGCCCGCATGAGACTCGGCAACGTGCTGATCCCGGTCGCCGATCTGGACCAGGCGATCGCGTTCTACGGCCTGCCGGTGAAGTTCCGCGACGGCGACAGGTTCGCCGCCCTCGACGGCGGCGGCGTCACGGTGGCGCTGGCCGGCCCCGCCGAGCACGTCACCGCCGCCGTCGCGGTCTCGTACAAGGTGGAGGACGTGGCGCGCGCCGTGGGCGAGCTGTCGGCGCGCGGAGCCGAGGTGGTGCGCGCGCCCGAGGACGGGCCGCACGAAACGCGCGCCGTGCTGCGCGACCCGTCAGGAAACGTCTTCGTGCTCTACTCACCTCGCTGATTCGGAGGCGCCCCGATGCCTTACGGCAACTACGGCCACGCGATCCTGACCGCCGGCGCGATGCGCAGCCCCGACCGGGTGGCGCTGACGTACTGCGGCGAGCGGAGCTTCACCTACGACGAGCTGAACAGGGCCGTCAACCGCCGCGCGCACGCGCTGCTCGCGGCGGGCGTCACGCCGGGCCTGCGGGTGGCGGCGCTGCTCAACGAGACGCTGCACGTGGCGGAGGTGTACCTGGCGCAGGCGAAGGTGGGCGCGGTCACCGCGGCGCTGAACCCGTACTGGCCGGTCGAGACCCTGCGCGGCGTCGTCGAGCAGTCGGGCTGCGCGGCGTTCGTCTACGACTCGACGGTGGAGCAGGTGGTGGCCTCGATCAGGCCGTCGCTGCCGGGCGTCACCACCTGGATCAAGGTCGGCGGCCCCGGCGCGGACTCCGTCGATCTCGACGCGCTGGCCTCGGAGGCGTCCGAGGAGGAGCCGCCGCTGCGGGGCTCCCACGACGATCCACTGGCCCTCTACTACACGTCCGGGACGACCGGGCTGCCCAAGGCGGTCATGCACACGCACGCCTCGTCGCTGGCGACCGCCCGCATCTGGCTGGACGTGCCGCGCGGCCCCGACCCGGTGTTCGGCACCGGCGCGATCATCTGGGGCATCGGCTTCCCGGCGATCGTCGGCCCGGCCCTGTACGGGGGTATGCGGCTGGTGCTGGAGCAGGACTGGGGCCCGGCCAACTTCCTGCGGGTGGTGCCCAGGGAGCGGGTCACGCACGTGTCGCAGATCCCGTCGTTCTACGCGGCGCTGCTGGGCTCGTCCGAGCATGAGGGGGTGGACCTGTCGTCGATCCGGGTCATCATGCTCGGCGGCGAGCCGCTGACGTCCGCCATGCTCGACCGGATCAAGGCCCGCCTGCCGGAAGCGGGTGTGTACTCCTACTACGGCCAGACCGAGGCCCCCTACACCTGCATGGGCCGGGTGGACGACGGCTCCACCCCGCTCGGCTCGTCCGGCAGGGCCCGCACGGGCAACGCGGTCCGCGTCACGGACCCGTCGGGACGCCGGGTCGTCGACGAGGTCGGCGAGATCAACCTGGCGGGCCCGCACCGCATGACCGGCTACGACGGCCTGCCCGACAAGACGGCCGAGGTGCTGCGCGGCGACTGGTACGTGGGCGGCGACCTGGGGACGCTCTCCCCCGACGGCGTCCTGCGGGTGCTGGGCCGCCGGGAGGACGCGATCCTCAGGTCGGGCGTCTGGACGCAGCCGGTGGCGATCGAGGAGGCGGCCCTGGCGCTGGACGGCGTGGCGGAGGCGGGGGCGGTCGGCGTCCCGGCGCACGAGGAGGGTCAGGAGGCGGCCGAGCAGCGCGTCCTGCTGGCGGTGGTGGCGCGTTCCGGGCACACGCTCGACCCGTCCAAGCTGGCGCTGGCCCTGGCCGACAGGCTGCCGCCGCACCGGCGGCCCGACCGCATCGTGGTGACCGACGCGCTCCCCCACTCCGCCGACGCCTCCGGCGGGCCGGGCAAGCTGCTGAGACGCGAGATCCGCGAGCTGCACGGCCACCTGCTGGCGCCGTGAAGGCCGTAACCGAGCACGAGGCGAAGGCGCTCCTGCGGGAGGCGGGGGTGCCGGTGCCGCGCGGGGTCGTGCTGCGCGTCCCGGACGTCGCCCCGCTCACCGAGCTGGCGGAGCTGGCGGAGCCCCTGGTGCTCAAGGCGTTCGGGCCGGGTCTGGTGCACAAGTCCGACGCCGGGGCGGTGCGGCTCGGCCTGACCCGGGCGGACGTCCCCGCGGCGATCGCCGAGATGCGCGCCGCGCTGGAGGCCCGCGGCGTCGCGGCCGACGGGTTCCTGGTGGAGGAGCAGGCGGCGCCCGGCGTGGAGCTGATCGTCGGCCTGGTGCGTGACCCCGGGTTCGGGCCGGTGCTGCTCGCCGGGCTCGGCGGGGTGTGGACGGAGGCGCTGCGTGACACGGCGCTGCGCCTGTGCCCGATCTCGGAGACGGGCGCGCGCCGGATGCTGGCGTCGCTGCGCGGGGCTCCTCTCCTGCACGGCCACCGGGGCGGCCCCGCCGTGGACGTGGACGCGCTCGTCAAGCTGCTCATGACGGTCGGCGGCCCCGGCGGGCTCTGGGAGCGGCTGGACCTGGGCGAGTTCGAGTTGAACCCGGTCATCGCCACCGGTTCGGGGGTCATCGCGGTGGACGCCCGCTACGTCCCCGGCGACACGCCCGGAACCGCCCCCGCCCGCCGGACGGACTTCGGGGCGCTGTTCGAGCCGAAGGCCGTGGCCGTCGTCGGGGCGTCCACGAGCAGGCCGAACTTCGGGAACATGTTCCTGGAGTTCTACCGGGCCGCGGGCATGCCGGTCGTGGCGGTGCATCCCGAGGCGGACGAGGTCGGCGGCGTGCCCGCGGTGCCGACCCTGGCCGCGGCCGACGTCGACTACGCGCTCGTCGCGGTGCCCGCGGAGCGGTGCGTCGAGGTCGTACGGCAGGCCGCCGGGGTGCCGTTCACGCAGGTGATGAGCGGCGGATTCGGCGAGTCAGGACGTCCCGAGCTGGAACGGCGGCTCCTCGCGGCGGCCCGCGAGGCGGGAACCCGGCTGCTCGGCCCCAACTGCATGGGCGTGTACTGCCCCCGAGGGCGGCAGACGTTCGTCGGCGGCGGCGTGGGCGCGGCGGGCACCGTGGCGCTGATCTCCCAGAGCGGCGGGCTGGCCGGAGAGGTCATCAAGGTCGGCGAGCGGCGCGGGCTGGCGTTCAGCCGGGTCGCGACCGTGGGGAACGCGGCCGACGTCACGCCCGCCGAGCTGCTCGGCTGGCTGTCGGAGGACGCCGAGACCCGGGTCGTCGGGCTGTACCTGGAGGACCCGCGCGACGGGCGGGCGCTGTTCGAGGCGCTGTCGGCCACGTCCCTGCCCGTGGTGCTGCTGGTCGGCGGGCGCAGCGGGCAGGGCAGGCGGGCGGCCGCCTCCCACACCGGCGGGATGGTGAGCGACGCGCGGGTCTGGCAGGCGCTGGCCGACCAGACCGGCGCGACCCTGGTGGCCGGCCAGGACGACCTGATCGGCGTGCTCGGCTTCTTCCAGGCCCACGGGCGGCGGCTGGGGGGCGCCGGGACGGGCGTGCTGGTGATCGGGCCGAGCGGCGGCGCGAGCGTGCTGGCCGCCGACGCGTTCGACCGCGCCGGGCTGCACCT
>NZ_JBEXUP010000240.1:0-8150 GCF_040614375.1 Nonomuraea sp. NPDC005983 | reverse complement strand
CTGCGAGGGCCCCCCTTCACCTCGGCCGGGCCGGGCCCTCGCAGGCCCGCCCGGCCGCTCCTTCAGCCCGCCCAGGCCGGCCAGGTCCCTCTCGGCCCGGCGGGGGCTCACCCTCCGCCGACCGGTTCCCCCCAAGACATCGGATGTGTAACCGCACGGATGCTAGGGGCGGCCAGGTGGGCTGGCAGAGAGGTCCCATCTCTTCCGGTGCGGCCCGGTTGTCACCAGGTGAGGAAGAGCTCTTCGGGGGCGCGGTGGATCAACGTGGCGGACATCGTGACGCCCGGCTCGGCCAGCCGCAGCCCCGGCAGCTCGCGGATCAGCGTCTCCAAGGTGATCCGCACCTGCTCCCTGCCGAGCTGCGACCCCGGGCAGCCGTGCGCGCCGTGCCCGAACGACAGGTGCCTGACCGGGGCGCGGGTGATGTCGAACACGTCCGGCCGCTCGTACACCGTCTCGTCCCGGCCCGCCGAGGCGTACGAGACGAACAGCACGGCTCCTTCCTCCAGGTCGGTGCCGCTCAGCGTGAGCGGGCGGGTGACCCGCCGCCTGAAGCCCTGGATGGGCGCGTCGAACCGGGCCGCCTCCTCGATCGCCGCCGGCAGCAGCTCTGGACGCTCGCACAGCAGCTCCCACTGCCGGCGGTCGCGCAGCAGGTTGTGCACGGCGCCGCCGAGCAGCGCGGTCGTGGTGAGGTGCCCGGCCAGCATGAGGTTCTCCAGGTTGCCGACCACCTCCGCCCACGGCAGGCCGCGCACCAGCTCGCCTGTCAGGTCGTCGCGGTCGGCGCAGGCCCGCGCGTGGCCGTCCAGTAGCTGGCGCAGGGCGGCGACCTCGTGGGCGGCGGCGACCTGCGCGTCCTGCGGCATCGGCGTGAACAGCAGGGCTTCGGCGTGCTGCCCGGCCTGGATCGCGGCCGGGACGTCCCCCGGGTCGAGGCCGAGCAGGTGGCCGATCACCGAGGCGGGCAGCGGCCCGGCGTACCCGCTCATCCACTCCACCCGCCCCTCGTCCCTGAAGGACGCGATCAGCTCGGCCACGCGGCCGGTGATGAAGGGCAGCGCCGTCGCCACCTTGGCCGGGGACAGGCCGCGGGTGAGGGGCCTGCGCAGCCGCTGGTGGGTCTCGCCGTCGCTGCCGAGCACGATCGGGCCGCCGCCGGGCACGGCGGAGAGCACGGCGAGCGCGGCAGGCCCGGGAATGACGTCCGGGCGCAGCGCGCCGGCGGAGGAGAAGTCCTCGGGCCTGCCGAGCACCTCGCGGACGTCCGCGTGCCTGGCGACCAGCCACGCGTCGAGTTCCGGGACGAACGTCAGGCCGGAAGCCGCGCGGGCCTCGGCGTAGCGGGGGTACGGATCGCGGTAGAACGCCTCTTGATCCACGCGTCCCATCGTGCAAGCCGGTCACGGGACCGGCAAGATCTGAAATTTTCTTTTAGTTCATTTGCAAGTCTTGAAACTTATATCCATGGGCGATTGAGTTCGGTCGTGCACACCCTCCGTTATGTGGCCGCCGCCGCGCTCGTCTTAGGTATCGCGGCGCCCGCCCAGGCAGAACCCACACCTCCCTCGCCTCCCGCGGAGGACGCGCTGAAGGCGTCGTCCTACCCGCCCCCTTCCACCCTGCTCGTCCAGAACGCTCCCGCCCAGCGGCTGGAGACGGACAAGCGAACCAGGCCCGTCGCCCCCGGCATCTCGCTGACCTCGTTCGACACCTACGACGCGCTGGGCTGGCTGCGTGCCGACGCCCTCACCGCCGACCTCGGCGGCGGTGCGAAGGCCGACTACCTGACGTCGGGCGAGGTGACCAAGGCCGAACCGCTGTCGGGGCCCGCCAAGCGCTCCCACGCCGTCGCCGCCGTCAACGGCGACTTCTTCGACATCAACAACTCCAGCGCGGCGCAGGGCATCGGTGTCCAGGACGGCACCCTCGTCCAGTCGCCCATCTCAGGCCATGACAACGCCGTCGCGATCACCGGTGACGGCGTCGGGCGCGTGCTGAAGATGTACTTCGAGGGCACCGCCACCCCCGCCGGCGGCTCGCCTGTGACGCTCACCCAGTTCAACCAGATCGTCCAGAAGGGCGGCGTCGGCCTGTTCACGCCGCTGTGGGGCTCCTACAGCCGGGCCCGCGCCGTCGAGGGCGCCACCTCCGTCACCGAGGTGGAGCTGACCGGCGGGGTGGTCACCGCCGTGCGGAACGCCGCGGGCACCGGGCCGATCCCGGCGGGCACCACCATCCTGCTCGGCCGCGACGCCGGCGCCGCCGCGCTGGCGTCGCTGAAGGCCGGCGACCGCGTCGATGTGAAGTACCAGCCGAAGGCGTCGGACGGCAGCGCCGTCAAGGCGGCCGTCGGCGGCAACGTCGTCCTGGTCAAGGACGGCGTCGCGCAGGACTCCGGCGACCCGGCCGCGCACCCGCGCACCGCGGTCGGCTTCTCGGCCGACGGCAGGAAGATGTACCTGCTGACGGTCGACGGCCGCCAGGCCGACAGCCGCGGCGTCACGCTCAACGAGCTGGCCGCCATGATGGTCGAGCTGGGCGCCGCCAGCGCGCTCAACCTTGACGGCGGCGGCTCGTCCACGCTGCTCGCCCGCGAGCCGGGCTCCGCCGACGTGCAGGTGGAGAACAGCCCGTCCGACGGCGGCGAGCGGTCCGTCCCGAACGGGCTCGCCCTGTACGCGCCCGAGGGCAGCGGCAAGCTCAAGGGCTTCTGGCTGGAGACGGCCAGCGACCCGGCCAAGGCTCCGGGCGTCGGCCCGGTCGCCGGCGGCCGTCCCGACCGCGTCTTCCCCGGCCTCACGCGACGGCTGACCGCCGCCGGGTACGACGAGACTTACGGCCCCGCCTCCGGCACCCCCGCCTGGCGGGCCAACCCGGCCGTGCACGGCGTGGTGCGCGACGGCAGGTTCCACGCCCTGGTGCCCGGCCAGACGACGGTCACCGCCTCCAAGGACGGCGCCCAGGGCACCCTGGAGCTGACCGTCCTGCAGCCGCTGCAGCGGCTGGGCGCGACCACGGACCGGCTCGGCCTGGCGGGCAAGGACGGCACCGGCACGTTCGGCGTCGTCGGCTACGACCGCAACGGCAACTCCGCGCCCATCGAGCCCGGCGACCTCACGCTCGGCTACGACCGCAACCTGTTCGAGGTGACGCCGGGCGATCAGGGGTTCTTCACCGTCAAGGCCAAGCAGGCGACGGGCTCCGGGCTGATCACCGCCAAGATCGGATCGATCACCACCGCCGTCCCCGTCACGGTCGGCTTCGAGGACAAGCCCGTCGCCGACTTCGAGGACGCCGCCAAGTGGACCTTCGCCGCCGCGCGGGCCACCGGCTCGCTGTCGGCCGCGACCGGGCAGACCGGAGGCGGGCTCAAGCTGTCCTACGACTTCACCCAGTCGACCGCCACCCGCGCCGCCTACGCCAGCCCGCCGCAGCAGATCGAGGTGCCGGGCCAGCCGCAGGCGTTCGGGCTCTGGATCAACTCCACCGGCAAGGGGGAGTGGCCGAGCCTGGAGTTCTACGACGCGCTCGGGCAGTCGCAGATCCTGCGCGGCCCGTACATGACGTGGACCGGCTGGAAGTACGTCGAGTTCGCCGTGCCCCCCGGCGTCAACTACCCGCTGAAGCTGCGGCGCTTCTACGTCGCCGAGACGCGCGCCGACCAGAGCTACACCAACGACATCCTCATCGACGGGCTCGTGGCCAAGGTGCCGCCGTCGGTGTCCGCGCCGCCCGCCCAGAAGGTCGCCGACCCGGTCGTCAGGCCGGAGGTGGCCACGATGCCGTGGCGGTTCGCGGTCATGTCGGACGCGCAGTTCGTGGCCAGGGAGCCGGACAGCGACATCGTCCGCAACGCCCGCCGCACGCTGCAGGAGATCAAGGCGGCCAAGCCCGACTTCCTGCTGATCAACGGTGACCTCGTGGACGAGGCCTCGCCCGCCGACTTCGCACTGGCCAAGAAGATCCTGGACGAGGAGCTCGGCGGGGCGCTGCCCTACCACTACGTGCCCGGCAACCACGAGGTGATGGGCGGCAAGATCGACAACTTCAGGGCCGTGTTCGGCGACACCTACCAGACCTTCGACCACAAGGGCACCCGGTTCGTCACCCTCGACACCTCGCGGCTGAACCTGCGGGGCGGCGGCTACGACCAAGTGGCCATGCTGCGCTCCCAGCTCGACGCCGCGGCGAAGGACGACGCGGTCGGGTCGGTCGCCGTGCTGTTCCACGTCCCGCCGCGCGACCCCACGCCCGGCAAGGGCAGCCAGCTCGGCGACCGCAAGGAGGCCGCGCTGGTCGAGGGCTGGCTGGCGGACTTCCAGCGCACCACCGGCAAGGGCGCGGCCTACATCGGCGGGCACGTCGGCACCTTCCACGCCTCCCACGTGGACGCCGTGCCGTACTTCATCAACGGCAACTCCGGCAAGAACCCGGCCACGGCCGCGGACGACGGCGGCTTCACCGGCTGGTCGCTGTGGGGCGTGGACCCGGTGACCTCCAAGGAGGCCGAGAAGGTCAGGCACAACTGGTTCGTGGACGCGCCGACCTGGATCGGCACCCAGGTCCGGCCGCACGTGGACGACCTGACGCTCGCCGCCCCGGCCACCGTCCCGGCGGGCGGCACGGCGCAGGTCACGGCGACGCTGAAGCAGGGCGGCCGCACGGTTCCGGCGGCCTACCCGGTCTCGGTGGCGTGGTCGGGCTCGTCCAACCTGCACATCGGCTCGCGCGCGGGTGCCAAGCCGTGGGACGTGGCGGCCCTGGACCCCGCGACAGGCACACTCACGGCCCTGCGCGAGGGCCAGGTGACGGTCGGCGTGACGGTCAGCGGCGTCCGGAAGGAGGCGGTGGTCGCGGTGGCCGCCTCGTGACCCTGTGAGCATGGGCCCGGCGCGACACGGGTGACGGCCTGACCGGCCGTCCGCCCGTCCCGCCGGGCCTTTCGCACGTCCTCGCCTGCTTCTCCCGTTCGCCGCAGCCGACAGAATGGGAGTTCGGGACGGCGACGAGGGGAGAGACGATCGATGGCCGGCGATGATGGGGTGGTCGTGTCCGTGGCCGAGCGGGTCCGGCGGGGGCTGGACGACGCCTCGGCGGGGGAGCGGCTGGTCGCGCGGGCGCTGCTGGCGAACTACCCCGCCGCCGGGCTGGAGACCGCGGCCCGGCTCGCCGAGCGGGCCGGGGTGAGCGCTCCCACCGTGGTGCGGTTCACCGCCCGGCTCGGCTTTCCCGGGTACCGGGCGTTCCAGCAGGCGCTGCGGGAGGAGATCGAGGCGCGGCGGGCGTCACCGCTCACCCTCGGCCGGCACGCCACCGAGGGGTCGCCGCGCGTCGCGGCGGCCGAGGTGTACCGGCAGCGCATGGACGAGACGTTCGCCGCCCTGTCCGACCCCGAGCTCGACCGGGTGACCGACCTGCTCTCCGACCCCGCCAGGAGGGTGACGTCCGTCGGCGGGCGATACTCGCACATCCTCGCCGAGTACCTGGACCTGCACCTGCGGCTGCTGAGGCCCGGCACGCGGGTGCTCGACCCGAAGCCGGAGGCGATGGGCGCCGCCTGCGTCGACGCCGGGCGCAAGGACGTGGTCGTGGTCTTCGACTACCGCCGCTACCAGCGCGACATCGTGAGCTTCGCCCGCGCCGCGCACGCCCGTGGCGCCAAAGTGGTGCTCTTCACCGACCCGTGGCTGTCGCCCGCCGCCGACTCCGCCGAGCTGGTGATCCCCGCCAGGGTCGAGGCGCCGAGCCCGTTCGACAGCCTGGTCCCCGCGATGGCGCTGGTGGAGACGGTGGTGGCCGAGGTGACGGCGAGGCTGGGGCAGGACCGGCTGCGACGGATCGAAGAGATCTCCGGGGACGTCACGATCGACTAGATCTCCGCCGCGCCGCGCGGGCGGTGGCGGACAGGATGAAACATAAATTTCACAACGACTTCTTGACGCGAGAGGTGAACGTTCTGTTTCATTCCTGAACAGCCCCCGACAAGCCTCTGGAGTGCCAGGTGACCGATGACCCGCGCCCACCGCGCAAGCTGCGACTCTGGGAAGCGCTGACCCTGTCGGTCGGCCTCATGGGGCCCACCCTGGCCATGGCGCTCAACGGCCAGGGTGTCGCCTCGACCGTGGGCAAGGCCGTGCCCCTGGTGTTCGTGCTCGGCCTCGCCGGCGTCGCCCTCGTCGCGTACGGGTTCGTCAGGCTGACGCGTCACTTCAACCACGCCGGGTCCGTCTACGCGCTGGCCGGCGTGACGCTCGGCCCCAAGGCCGGGTTCTTTGGCGGGTTCGCGCTGCTGGGCACCTACCTGTTCTTCACCGTCTGCACGCTCGCCGCGACGGCGGTGTTCGCCGAGGCCTTCTTCAAGGCGCTCGGCCTGGGCTGGGACATTCCGTGGTTCGTGGTCACCCTGGTCGCCGCGGCCGGGGTGTGGGCGGTCAACTCGCGTGAGTCCCGGGTGACCGCCCGCACGCTGCTCGCCGTCGAGGGCGTCGGCATCGTCGGCATGCTGGTGCTCAGCGCCGTCGTCGTGGCCCGCACCGGCACCGGCACCGCCCCCTCCGGGCAGACGCTCGACCTGTCCGTGTTCACCCTGGACGGCACCAGCACGGGCGCCGTCATGACGGCCACGGTGTTCGCGTTCCTGTCCTGGGCCGGCTTCGAGGCGTGCGCCTCCCTCGGAGAGGAGACCGACGACCCGAAGCGCAACATCCCGCGCGCCCTGGCCGGCAGCGTCCTGCTCACCGGCGGGCTGTACATCGTGGTGATGTTCGCCCAGACCATCGGCTTCGGCACCGGCAAGGACGGCACGGACGCCTTCGCGGGCACCGAGTCGTCGCTGTCGGCCCTCGCCGAGTCCTACATCGGCACCTGGTTCTCGCTGGTGATCGCGTTCACCGCGATGGCGTCCGCCTTCGCCGCCACCATCAGCTCCTCGGCGGCGGCCAGCCGCCTGCTGTTCGCGCTGTCCCGCGACGGCTTCGGGCCGCGCCCGCTGGCCCGCACCCACCCCCGCACCGGCTCGCCCACGGTGGCGCTGGTCGTCGCGCTGGTGGCCGGGCTGGTCGGCGACGCGATCCTGAACCTGACGGGCGTGACGGCGTTCGACGCCTACTACTGGTTCGCCACGCTCGGCGTCCTCTGCCTGCTCGTCGCCTACGCGGTGGCGGCGGCGGGAGTGGTCGCGTTCATCGTGTCGGGACGCGGCCGGATCCCCAGATACGAGATCCTGGTACCGGTGCTGGCCATCGCCTACCTGTGTTACGTGTTCTACCAGCAGTCGCTCAGCCTGTTCCCGTGGATCGCGGGCGCCTGGTGCCTGGCCGGGCTGGTGGCCGTGTTCGCCGCGCCCGGCCTGGTGCGCCGCATCGGCGAACGGCTCACCGCCGAGTTCGCCGGCCCCGTCGAGGAGGATGTCCTGTCATGACCAACGTGTTCGTCGCCACGTGCGACCTGGCCGGGCAGACGCGCGGCCGGGCCGTGCCCGCCTCCAGGGAGGACGCGGTGCTGCGCGGCGGCACCGGCTGGGTGCCCGCCGACCTGGCTTTGACCTGCTTCGGCCCGATCGCAGAGAACCCGTTCGGCTCAACGGGCGACCTGCGGCTGCTGCCCGACCCGGGCACCCGTGTGGACGTCCCCGCCGACGGCGACGTGCCCGGAACCAGGCTCTACCTGGCCGGGCAGGAGCTGCCCGACGGCACGCCGTGGGAGTGCTGCCCGCGCGGCTTCCTCGCGGCCGCCGTGGCGGAGCTGGCCGGGCTCGGGCTGACACCCGTCGCCTCCTTCGAGCACGAGTTCACCCTGGACGGCCTGCCCTCCTCACTGCCGTTCTCCTTCGACCGCTACCGCACGGCGGAGCCGTTCGGCTCGGACCTGGTGGCGCTGCTGGAGTCGAACGGCTTCGCCCCCGAGACCTGGCTGCCCGAGTACGGCGAGGCGCAGCACGAGATCACGCTCGCCCCGGCGGGCGCGCTCCAGGCGGCCGACCGGGCGGTGCTGCTGCGCGAGCTGGTGCGGGACCTGGCCAGGCGGCGGGGCCTGCGCGCCTGCTTCGCGCCCATCCTGCACCCCGACGGCAGCGGCAACGGCGTGCACATCCACCTGTCCTTCGAGGGCGGCACGCTGGCCGACCCCGCGGGGCCCGGCGGCCTGTC
>NZ_JBEXUP010000239.1:0-8398 GCF_040614375.1 Nonomuraea sp. NPDC005983 | reverse complement strand
ATCACCTACCGCATCTGCCTGGGGCTGCAGCGGTCCGACTCCGCGATGGTCTCGCACGGCGTGGAGTCCGGTGTGATCAAGCGGCTGCCGCACGGTGAGTTCATCGAGGTGCACACGCCGGCGTCGGAGGACATCGAGGCGCACATGCGGGGCAAGGAGCCGGTGCTCATGCTGCCGGTCTCCGAAGATCGCGCGGGTATCCCGCCCAAGGGGATGCGCGGCCCGCTGGGCAAGCTGCGCGCCCGCATGTCCAAGGCGTACGGCGGCGAGAAGATCCCCCTCGACGAGCCGCACGGCCACGACGAGGAGCACGCCGCGATCGGTTCGGGCGGCGACGACCGCTCGCTGTCGCACTAGGCACGCAACCAGAAGGGGGCCCGGACGAACCGTCCGGGCCCCCTTCGGCGTGACCGTGGTGACCGCGAAAGCCCCAGCGCAGGGCGTCAGTCGGATTCGGCGAAGCCGATCGAGAAGGCGGCGTCGAGATCGTGCTTGGAGTAGGTGCGGAAGGCGATGTGCGTCTCGGTGTGCAGCACGCCCGGGACCTTGTTGAGACGCCCGGGAATGACCTCGGCGACCTGCTCGTAGGCGGCGACCCGCACCATCGCCAGCAGGTCGTACTCGCCGGTGATGGAGTAGACCTCGCTGACCCCGTCGATCTCGGCGATCGTCTCAGCGACCTCCGGGATGCGGTCAACCTCGGCGTTGATGTGAACGATAGCCGTGACCATGCCCCAACTCTATCGGGGCTGTTCGAGGCCTCGGTAGGCAAGGTCGATGCGGGCCTTGTGCCGGGCCGCGCCATGGGCGGGCAGGCTCCACTCGCCGTCGACCTCCACCAGCCGCACCCCCGGAGACTCCAGCCAGCGCAGGATGCACTCGGTCTCCTCGGCGCTGGCCGCGTGGACGGGCCCCGGACCCGGGATGACGGTCTCGGCCACGGCGACCAGTGACTCGACGAACGGGGTGGGATGCGCGCCGCGTGGCATCACGCCCGCCGCGCTCAGCCTGCCGTAGCGGATGACGTGGATGTCCCAGCCGCCGTCGAAGGCGGGGCTGGCGGCGACGAGCTGGGGGATGCGGGTGATGGCGGTCAGGCGCTGCATGCGCGCGGCGGCCCGGACGAAGGCCGCGAGCCGGTCGCGATCGACGGACGCCTCCTCGTAACGCTGCTCGACCGACAGCCGCTCCATGCGCGCCGACACGGCCGAGAAGACGTGCGAGGCGTCGAGGGTCATGGCCCGGCGGGCGCTCTCGACGTGCAACGAGTAGTCGGCCGGGGACTCGCGGCCCTCGCACGGGGCGCCGCAGCGCCCCATCTCGTGCAGGACGCAGGCCGAGCGGCGGGTGCGGAGCGTGACCGGCTGGGTGCACTGCCGCAACGGCACCGCCTCGTGCAGGGCGGTGCGGGCGTCGTCGGCCGAGCGGGCGCTGGAGAACGGCCCCAGGTAGGACGCGCCGTCGTCCTTCAGCTCACGCACGATCGACAGGCGTGGGAACGCCTCGTTGGTGAGCTTGAGCCAGACGACCTTCTCGGGGAAGCGGGACCTGCGGTTGTAACGGGGTTTGGCGCCGCCGATCAGGCGCAGCTCCCTGACCTCGGCCTCCAAGGCCGTGGAGCAGACGATGTGCCGCACCCGCTCGGCGATGCCGATCATCTCGCGGATGCGAGGCCTGGTCTCGCTGGCGGTGAAGTAGGAACGGACGCGGTTGCGCAGGTTGGTGCTCTTGCCGATGTAGAGCACCTCGCCGCGTTCGTCCTCGAACAGGTAGACGCCGGGGGAGTGCGGGACGTGCTCGGCCAGGTGGCGCTTGGCCTGCTGCTCGGGCGTGGGGGCGCGGACGAACGACTTGAGCTCCTCCAGCGTGTGGACCTGGAACGAGCCCGCCCGCTCGATCAGCCCGTGGAGCACGTGCACCGTGGCCCTGGCGTCCTGCAGGGCGCGGTGGCACGGATCGGTCGGGCTGCGGAAGAACCGGGCCAGCGTGGCGAGCTTGCTGTTCGGAGTCTCGTCGCGGGTCAGCACCCGGCGCGCCAGATCGACGGTGTCGACGACCGGGTTGCCGGGCGGCGGGTAGCCGTTGGCGGCGCAGGCGGCCTTGATGAAGCGGGTGTCGAAACCGGCGTTGTGCGCGACCAGCGTGGTGCCGCGGATGAACTCCAGGAAGCTCGGCAGCACCGACTCGATGCGCGGCGCGGCCACCACCATCGCGTCGGTGATGCCGGTCAGCACGGAGATGAACGGCGGGATCGGCCCCCCGGGGTCGACCAGGGTGGAGAACTCGCCCAGGACCTCGCCCGCGCGCACCTTGACCGCGCCGATCTCGGTGATCATGTGCTCGGCGGGCGAGCCGCCCGTCGTCTCGAGGTCGAATACGACGAACGTGACCTCGCTCAGCGGGGTGCCGAGCTCGTCGAGAGTTCCCTGAACCGGATCCACGAACCAAGACCATAGAAGGGGCGACCGACAGTTATCCGGCGGGGGCTCCCCGGGAGCCGGCGGCGGCGATGGCGCGGCTCTCGTCCCCGCCGCGCCCGCGGGAGCCTGGGAGCCGCCCGCAGTGCGGATCATGCGGCCCTCCTCAGAAGTGCCTGGCGAACGCATGTGGCGATCTCGCCGCCCTCCTCCTCGCCATGCCCGCAGGCGACGGTCATAGGGGTTGGCCTGCCCTGGGAGCGAATAGCTACTCGTCTAGATCCTTAGTTACTCTTCCTTTTATGTCTGGGGGAAGACTTGCCAACCGCTACGTTCTGCTGCGCCCGCTCGGCAGCGGCGGGATGGGAAGGGTGTGGCTGGCCAGGGACGAGATGCTTGACCGCGAGGTCGCGGTCAAGGAGCTCACGCTGCCCGAGGGCGTCCCTCCCCGAGAGCGGGCCGAGCTGGTCACCAGGGCCGTGCGCGAGGCGCAGGCGACCGCGGGGCTGCGTCACCCCGGCATCGTGGCGCTGCACGACGTCGTCGTCGAGTACGACCGGCCCTGGCTGGTCATGGAGCTGCTGCGGGGCCGCACGCTCGCCGACGCGGTGCGCGCGCAGGGGGCGATGCCGCAGCAGCAGGTCGCCCGCATCGGCGCGGACGTCCTCGACGCGCTGGCCGCCGCGCACGCCCAGGGCCTGCAGCACCGGGACGTCAAGCCGGGCAACGTGTTCCTCACCGACACGGGCCGGGTGGTGCTGACCGACTTCGGCATCGCCAGGCAGGAGGGCCAGGCGACGCTGACCCAGCAGGGCCTGATGATCGGCTCTCCCGGCTACATCGCGCCCGAACGGCTCGAAGGCGACCCCGGCGGCCCGGCCAGCGACCTGTGGTCCCTGGGCGCGAGCCTGTTCTCCGCCGCCGAGGGGCGCCCGGCCTACGACGGCTCGCCCAGCGACCGGATCACGGCCACGCTGACACGGCCGCTGCCCGTCGGGCGTGGCCCGCTCGGCCCGGTGGTGGCCGCCATGATGGCGCGTCACCCGGCCGCCCGTCCCACCGTCCAGGCCGCCGCGCAGGCGCTCAGGCAGGTCGCTGCGGGCCGGCCCGCCCAGCTTCAGGTCGACCAGGGCGTCACCGCGCCCAGCAGGGTGCCGCGGCGCGGCAGGGCCGCCGTCTGGATCGCCTCCGCCTCGGCGCTCGCGGTGGCCGTCGCCGCGACCGCCTTCTTCCTGCTGAGAACCCAGGGCGACGCGGCGCCGACCGCCTTCACCGTCCCGATGGACGTGTGCAAGCTGCTCACCCAGCAGGAGGCCGGCCAGCTGCTGGGCACCCAGCAGCCGCCCAAGCCCCAGCCCAGCTCCGACGATCTCGGCCCCAAGTGCGGCTGGCCGATCCAGAACACGGGCGTCGGCGTGCAACTGCAGAAGGACTCCGACACGCCCGACCCGTGGTCGATGACGTCCCAGGGCGCCCACACCCTCTTCGACAACCAGAGGCGCTACTGGGCCAAGTACGACACGCTGGACTGGACCTGGCCGGAGATCGGCGCGAAAGGCCGGCACAGGGCGAGCCGCACCCCGGTCCGGGCGCTCGGCGGCCTCGGCGAGGAGGCGTTCGCCTACGAGCTCTCGGCGTCGCGGGGCGGCCGGATCCACTCGGCCTACGTCTACTACCGGCTGGCCAACGTGGTGGTCAGCGTCGAGTACACCACGCTGGCCAACAAGCCGACCGACGAGGACGTCAAGCAGTCGGCGCTGGTGGCCGCGCGGGCGACGGAACAGGCGCTGCGCCGTGCGGGATGACCACCAGTACCTGCTGGCCGGCCGTTACCGCCTGGTGGAGCCGCTCGGCCAGGGCGGCGCCGGCACGGTGTGGCGGGCCCTGGACGAGACGCTGAACCGGGAGGTGGCGGTCAAGCAGGTGCGGGTGCCGTCCGGGCTGACGCCGCACGGGCGCGCCGAGTTCGCCGGCAGGGCCATCCACGAGGCCAGGTCGGCGGGGCGGCTGCGCGACCCTGCCATCGTGCTGGTCCACGACGTGGTGCTCGACGGCGAGCAGCCGTGGATCATCATGGACCTCGTCACCGGTCGCTCCCTCGACAAGGTCATCAAGGAGGACGGCCCGCTTCCGCCCGACTTCGTCGCGCGCGTCGGCCTGCGGGTGCTGTCGGCACTGGACGTGGCGCACGCGCACGGCATCCTGCACCAGGACGTCAAACCGGCCAACATCCTGCTCGACGCCGACGGCTCGGCCATGCTCACCGACTTCGGCATCGCGGCCCCGATGGACGGCCAGGGCGACCGGTACGGCGGCGCGGGCTCGCCCGGCTACATGGCCCCGGAGCGGCTCAACGGGCAGGCCACGGGCCCCGCCTCCGACCTGTGGTCGCTGGGCGCGAGCCTCTACACGGCGGTCGAGGGGCGTCCCCCGTTCGAGCGCGAGCTGGCCGCGGCGGTGGCGGCGGCGGTGCTGCTGCACGAGCCGCCGTTCCCCGCCAGAGCGGGCCGCGACCTCGGTGGCCTGCTCATGGCGATGCTGGCCAAGAACCCGGCGTCCCGTCCCACGGCCGCGCAGCTCCGCGAGGCGTTGAGCGGCGGCTCGTGGCCGTCCCACCCGGAACGGCCGCCCCGCCGCCGATGGTGGCTGGTGCCCGCCGTGCTGGCCGCCGTCGTGCTGCTCGGCGCGGGCGGCTGGTACGGTCTGGGCGTCCTGAAGGGCGACGGCGACACGGGCAGGTACGCCTCGGCGCCCGACCCGTGCGGACTGCTGACCGACGTCCAGGCCGCCGACCTGCTGCAGGCGAAGGCCCGGCGCGCGCAGACGAGGGCGGGCGAGTGCCAGTGGCAGGTGCGCGACGTCTCCGAGATCGTCTGGTCGATCACCGTCCGCACCCGGGTGGAGCGGCCGAACGGCGGCTACAGCGGCCCCGCCGTGGCCGGGTTGCGCTTCACCAGCGAGCGCGGCAACCGGGCGGCCGCCAAGGGCACCGTCTTCCGCAAGGCCACCGGCGGGGTCAGCGACGTCCAGGGCATCGGTGAGGCGGCGTTCGTCCAGGACACCTTCGAGCTGGCCATGAACTCCACGAAGTCCGGCGACACCGACAGCACGGTGCTGTTCCGCAGCAGCAACCTGATCGGCGAGGTGATCCTGCACCACAACGACGTCGCCCCCGGCACTCCGGCCGGTCGGCAGACCGCGCTGAAGGCCGCCAGGCTGGTGTCGGCCGCGTTGAAGCCGTGAGGCGCTGTTGAAGCCGTGAGGCGCTGCAAGCGGTTCGCAAGCGTTGTCACTAGCATGTCTCCCCGCAAGTCAGGCAAACCACAGGAGTAACTCGTGCACCCCGGTAACGAGTACGAGCCGCCGACCACCCCCTACCCGATGCCGCACGGCCAGTACAAGCCGCAGATGCCGCCGCCGACCATGCCGGTGTCGCCGCCCCCGCCACCGAAACGGCGCGGGTGGATCCTGCCGGTGGTGGCCGTCCTGGTCGTCGTGCTGGTCGGCGGCGGCGCGGGCGCCTACTTGCTGCTCGGCAGACGTTCGGCGGAGAGCCCCGCTCCCGCTCCCGGGCGCTCGTCCCAGAGCGTGGCGGTGGCGGGCGCGCCCGCGACGATGGACGCGTGCTCCATGGTCCCCAAGCAGGAGACCGAGCGTCTGGTGCCCGACGCGACCGTGGCCAAGGACTCCAGAGACTCCGAGTACGAGGTCAACTTCTCCTGCGGCTGGAACAACCAGCGCATCTCGTTCGGCGAGTACTGGCGCAGCCGCGAGATCGCGGTCAAGATCGCGCAGCACCGGGGCGACGGCGCCAAGACCGGCAGGGCCATGGCGCAGAGCTCGTACGAGGTCGACTACGGCGGCGCGAAGTATGGCGAGACCGCCAAACCGACCCTCGAGAAGGGCGAGAAGGAGTACGTCTCGCCGGTCAAGGACGTACCCGGCGTGGGCGACGGCGCGTTCGCCCAGTACACCTGGCGCCGCTCCGGCAGCATGCTCTGGTACGCCTTCGGGCAGGCGCAGGCGCGCGTCGACGATGTCACGATCGAGGTCAAGTACCAGGCGGGGCAGCAGCGCAAGGACGCCAAGATTCTCACCAACGACTCCGCGCAGGCGGTCACCGAGGAGAATGCGATCCGCGAGGCGAGCATGCTGATCGGGCACGTCGCCAAGGGCGTGGCGGCGTGGAAGGCGCAGCACCCGAACGTGCTCGCCCAGCCCGACAAGGCCCAGACCACCGCGCCGACCGCCACGCCGACGCCCTCGCCGACCAATCTGGCCATCTTCCCGCCCGCCTGCCAGGCCATGACGCAGCTCGCCACCGAGCTGGTGCCCGACCCGACCCCCAGGGCGCAGCGCGTCGAGGCCGGCAACGACGCACAGACCGAATGCCGCTGGCTCAACCTGGACGTTCCGGGTGACGGCGGGGTCAAGAAGATCCGCAGCGCCGTGATCACCACGCACCGGTTCACCAACCGGGCCGGAGCCGAGGACAAACCCGCCGCGCAGGCGTTCTACGTCGGGGAGCGCGGCAGGAACGGCGTCACGGCCGACTCGTCCATGGGCGGCATCACGTGGAGCAAGCTCAGCGACGTCACCGGCCTGGGGGAGGCGGCCTACAGCCAGTACGTGCAGATCGAGCACGGGGACGTGTTCAACGCCAGCGGCAGCGTCATGGTGCGGCAGGGTCCGCTGGTGATCCAGATCGAGTACGCCGGGGCCCAGCGGCCCAAGGACGAGCCCGCCAACTCGTCCAAGGTGACGCTCATGCCCGACGCCGAGGCGCGCGGCGGCGCGTTGCGGCTGGCCAAGGCGTACCTGGCGGAGCTGGCCAAGAAGCCGATCGGCAGCTGATCTGTCAGAGCGAGGGCTTCGGGGCAGGGGCCGTGAGCGTGACATTCGCTGGACTGATGAGAGCGTGACAGGCACCGTGGACCTGTGTCGTCAACCGCTTCGCCCTCGAACCGCCCGCAGTCCCCGCAGACCGCTTCGGCTTCGGCGCGCCCGGGAGGTGCGCGGTCGGCGTGGTTCGCGCGGCCCGCAGCGCGGGCGTGGGCCTGTGCGCCCGCGCCGGCGCAGGTGCGGGACTTCCACGCCGGGCTGCCCGGCTACGCGCCCACCCCGCTGGTCGAACTGCCCGCCCTCGCCGCGGAGCTCGGTGCCGGGCGGGTGTTCGTCAAGGACGAGTCCCGCCGTCTGGGCCTGCCCGCGTTCAAGGCGTTGGGCGCGTCCTGGGCGATCCACCAGGTGCTGTCCCGGCGGACGGATGACGGCCCCGTGCGGCTGGTCACCGCCACCGACGGCAACCACGGTCGTGCCGTGGCCCGCATGGCGCGGCTGCTCGGGCAGCACGCCCAGGTCTTCGTGCCCCGGGACGGTGTCCACCCGGCGGCGGTGGCCGCGATCGAGGCCGAGGGGGCGCAGGTCGTCCAGGTCGCGGGGAGCTACGACGACGCGGTCCTCCTGGCCGCCGACGCCGCGGACCAGCCGGGAGCGGTACTCGTCCAGGACACCGCCTGGCCTGGATACGAGGAGATTCCCGGCTGGATCGTCGAGGGCTACTGCACGCTGTTCGCCGAACTCGACGCGCAGCTGAGCGCCGCGGGGGCAGGGGCGCCGGGGCTGGTGGTCGTCCCGGCGGGGGTGGGCTCGCTCGCCCAGGCCGCCATCACCCACTACCGCAGCGGACAGGCCGGATCTGCCGGGCCTGATGGGGCCGGCGTGGCGTTGCTCACGGTGGAGCCGGACAGCGCGGCCTGCGTCCTGGCGAGCCTGCTCAGCGGGGAGCCGGTCAGCGTGGCGACCGGGGCCACGATCATGGCCGGGCTGAACTGCGGCACCCCGTCCAGCCTCGCCTGGCCCTACCTGCGCGACGGTCTGGACGCCGCCATCGCGGTCACTGACGTCGACAGCGCCCGCGCGGCCCGCGACCTCGCCGCCCTCGGCGTCCGCGCCGGCCCCTGCGGCGCCGCCGCACTGGC
>NZ_JBEXUP010000238.1:0-8913 GCF_040614375.1 Nonomuraea sp. NPDC005983 | reverse complement strand
ACCCCCGCGCCAATAGCCGCGCAGGCGACCCCGGCGTGGGCCTGGCCCCACGCGGCCCCCACCTGAGTGCGGCACCCGGCCCGCGTGCGGGTGCGGTGACGGGCCGGATGTCCGCTGCGTTCCGGGGGACGCACTGTCAGGGCCGGGGACGCCGGCGGAGTGCCCGGTATGCACCATGCAGGTCGGTTCGTTGCCTTCGATCACCGGAACGACGGTGTCGCAGGCCGGCGTCGCACCACATCGGACCACTGGTGGCATTTGCGGGAGCCCAGGTGGACCTTGGATGTACAACCAGGGTCTGATGCCTGGTCGAAGGCCGCGTCGCTACGATCTGCGCATGCACGTCACACCACCGCTCCCCCTGCTCAAGCGGGTGCCGCCCGGCGCCTGGGCTGCCTTGACCTGGTGTGCGGGGCTGGCGTTCACGTTCCTCGTGCGGGTCAGGCTGCCCGGCGAGGCGGCGTCCGCCGTGTCCGCCGGCGCCCTGATCTACCGGTGGGACGGTTTGGCGTTCCTGGCGGTGGCCACTGCCCTGGCGCTGGCCGGCAGCGCTCGGCTGCACCACCGGCCGTTCCAGGCCATGGCGCTGTTGCTCGCCGCCTCGGCCCTGGCCCCCGTCCCCCTGGGCGTGGTGGAGATCCCGCTGGCCCAGTTCCTGGCGGTCGATGTCGCGCTGTACTTCATCGCGGCGACCAGGCCGCGCCGGGCCGGGGTCGTCGCCGTCGCCATGGCGCTCGCCGTGCTGGCCGGCTACCTGGCCACGCGGCTGCTGCTCGGCTGGGTCATCGGAACCTCGGCGGAGCTGGCCGTGGGCATGACGGCCGTCATCGCCTGGCTGGTGGGCCATTCGGTGCGCCAGGCCCGCGAGTACGCCGAGAGGCTGAACACCCAGGCCACGGCCCAGGCGGTCACCGGCGAGCGGCTGCGCATCGCGCGCGAGCTGCACGACGCGGTCGCGCACAGCATCGGCGTCATCGCCCTGCAGGCCGGTGCGGCGCGGCGGGTCATCGACACGCAGCCGGTGCAGGCGCGCGACGCGCTGGGCGAGATCGAGACGGTCGGCAGGCAGACACTGTCCGGGCTGCGCCGGACCCTCGGCGCGCTCCGTGAAGGGGAACCGGAACAGGGGGCACAGGCGGCGTCCGATCCGGGGCTCGGCCTCGCCGACGTCGACCGGCTGGCCGCCACGACGACAGACGCGGGAGTCCACGTCGACGTGCGGTGGCGGGGCGAGATGCGTCCGATGCCCGCGGAGATCGACGTGTCCGCCTACCGCATCATCCAGGAGGCGGTCACCAACGTGGTCCGCCATGCGGGCACCCGTTCGTGCCGGGTGTCCATCGACTACCGCGACGAGGAGCTCTCCATCGAGGTCCTCGACGGCGGCCGCGGCGGCACCAGGGTGAGCGGGTACGGCCTGGTCGGGATGCGCGAGCGGGTCGGCCTGCTGCGCGGTGAGTTCTCCGCCGGGCCGCGCCCCGAAGGCGGCTTCCGGGTGGCGGCCCGCCTGCCCGTCCCGGCGGGAGTCCGATGATCATCCGTGTCTCCGCCGGGCCGCGCCCCGAAGGCGGCCTCCGGGTCCCGGCCCGCCTGCCCGTTCTGAGGCGAGTCCGATGACCGTCCGCGTCGTGCTCGCCGACGATCAGCCTCTGGTCCGCACCGCCCTGCGGATGGTCATCGCCGACGCTCCCGACCTCGAGGTCGTCGGAGAGGCCGGCACCGGCGCGGAAGCGGTCCAGCTGGCCGAGAAGGTCCGCCCCGACGTCGTGGTGATGGACATCCGCATGCCCGGCATGGACGGCATCGACGCCACCCGCCTGATCACCGCGGGCGCCGGCGGAGCCCATGTCATCGTCCTGACCACCTTCGACAACGACGACCACGTCTACGGCGCGCTGCGCGCCGGCGCGTCCGGGTTCCTCGTCAAGGACATGGCCCTCGACGACATTCTCGCGGCGATCCACGTCGTCGCCGCCGGCGACGCCCTGATCGCGCCGAGCGTCACCCGCCGGCTGATCGAGGAGTTCGCCGGACGCCCCGCGTCCGCCCCGCGCCACCGTCCGCTCGACGGCATCACCGAGCGGGAGCTCGAGGTGCTGACCCTCGTCGGGCACGGCAGGTCCAACACCGAGATCGCCGCCGACCTGTTCATCAGCGTCGCCACCGTCAAGACGTATGTGACGCGCCTGCTCGCCAAGCTCGACGCCCGCGACCGGGTCCAGCTCGTCATCATCGCCTACGAGGCCGGCCTGGCGTCGCCGTCCCGATGATCGCTCTCTGAGATCCTCGAAGCGGCAGGGCGACCCGCGTCCCCCGGGCTGCCGGCCACCTGCTCGGCGCCGCGTCGGGTGACGCCCGCGTGGAGGCCGCCGCGTGATCGCGAACCACGCCAGGCCTGAGGGGAATGTGCCGGCGATGTGAGGGACCCGTCGCCCACGCCGCAGGGTGCAGGCGTGTTTGTGGCAGACCTTGCGTGAAGCGGCGGCCGGGCGGCGTGGCCGACTCGCCTTTTGTTGGGTTCCCACAAAGCATCAGCCCCGCCATGCGCGATGCGGGACATTGGTGTACCCGGCGGAGATCGAGCAGGGTAGAGATAGGTGCAGGCGACGCTCCCTCCGGACGTCGCCTGCTGCGCGTGGGTAAAGGGGAGGCTCAGCCGGTGTTCAGTCGTGTCGCCATCGTCAACCGTGGAGAGGCCGCGATGCGGCTCATTCACGCCGTCCGGGATCTCTCGGCGGAGACCGGGGCGCAGATCGAGACGGTCGCCCTCTACACCGACGCTGACCGCAACACGACCTTCGTCCGTGAAGCGGACGTCACCTACTCGCTGGGGCCCGCCTCGGCCCGCCCGTACCTCGACCACGCTGTCCTGGAGCGGGCGCTGGTGGAGACCGGGGCCGACGCCGCGTGGGTCGGCTGGGGGTTCGTCGCCGAGGACCCGGCGTTCGCCGAGTTGTGCGAGAAGCTCGGCGTCACCTTCGTCGGTCCGAGCGCGGAGGCGATGCGCCAACTCGGCGACAAGATCGGCGCCAAGCTCCTCGCCGAGGAGGTCGGCGTCCCGGTCGCGCCGTGGAGCCGCGGCGAGGTCGCCACCCTCGAGGACGCGCTGCGCGCCGGCGACGAGATCGGCTACCCCCTGATGCTCAAGGCGACCGCGGGCGGTGGCGGGCGCGGCATCCGCATGGTCGCCTCGAAGGAGGACCTGGCTGACGCCTACGAGCGCACCAGCCAGGAGGCGCTGCGTGCGTTCGGCTCCGGCGTGGTCTTCCTGGAGCGCTTGGTCACCGGCGCCCGGCACGTCGAGGTCCAGGTCATCGCCGACGGGCAGGGCACCGCGTGGGCGCTGGGCGTCCGGGACTGCTCGGTGCAGCGGCGCAACCAGAAGATCATCGAGGAGTCCGCCTCCCCGGTCCTGGCGATCGAGCAGACTGCCGAGCTGAAGGCGTCAGCCGAGCGGCTCGCCGTGGCCGTCGGCTATCGCGGCGCCTGCACCGTCGAGTTCCTCTACCACCCCGGCGAGAAGCTGTTCGCCTTCCTCGAGGTCAACACCCGGCTGCAGGTCGAACACCCGATCACCGAGATCACCACCGGCACCGACCTGGTCCGGCTGCAGCTGCACGTGGCGAACGGCGGGAAGCTGGAGGGCGCCCAGCCGGGCGAGGCCGGCCACGCCATCGAGGCCCGGCTCAACGCCGAGGACCCCGACCGCGACTTCGCGCCCGCCCCGGGACGCATCGCGCGCCTGGTGCTGCCGGCCGGGCCCGGCATCCGCGTGGACACCGGCGTCAGCGAGGGCGACACCATCCCGGCCGACTTCGACTCGATGATCGCGAAGATCATCGCCTACGGCCGCGACCGCGAGCAGGCCCTGGGCCGGCTGCGCCGCGCGATGGCCGAGACCACCGTGATCATCGAGGGCGGCGCCACCAACAAGAGCTTCGTGCTCGACCTCCTCGACCAGCCCGAGGTCATCGACGCGAGCGCCGACACCGGCTGGATCGACCGCGTGCGCGCTGAGGGCCGCCTGGTCAGCCACCGGCACTCCGCGATCGCCGTGGCCGCCGCCGCGATCGAGGCCTACCAGGACGAGGAGGAGGTCAGCCGTCAGCGGCTGCTGTCCACCGCGTACGGCGGGCGCCCGCAGGTGCAGCACGACTCGGGCCGTCCGCTGGACCTCAAGCTCCGCGGCGTCGGCTACCGGGTGAGCGTGGCCCGGGTCGGGCACAGGCGGTTCCGCGTCGGTGTCTCCGGCGGCGGTGACGTGCACCCGGCGGACGTCGAGGTGGAGCGCTTCGACGCGCACAGCGGCCAGATCGTGGTCAACGGCCGCCGGTTCCGGCTGGTGTCGGCCACACACGGGCCGATCCACCTGGTCGAAGTCGACGGCGTCACGCACCGGATCAGCCGCGACGACGGCGGTGTCGTCCGCTCCCCCGCGCCCGCGCTGGTGGTCGCGACGCCGTTGTCGGTCGGCGACGAGGTCGAGCCGGGCGCGCCGATCGTGGTGCTGGAGAGCATGAAGATGGAGACGGTGCTGCGCGCGCCGTTCCGCGCCCGCGTCCGAGAGTGCCCGGTGTCGGTGGGCAGCCAAGTCGAGACCGGCGCGCCGCTGATGCGGCTGGAGCCGCTGCCCGACGAGCGCCCAGAGGAGACGGAGGCGGCCGCCGAGACCGTCGAGATCGAGCTGCCCGCGGAGCCCGCGGGGGCATCCGCGGCCGAGCGCGTCGAGCGCGGCCTGCAGGACCTGCGCAGCCTGTTGCTCGGCTTCGACGTCGACCCGCACGACCACAAGCGGGTGCTGTCGGCGTACCTGGCCGCGCGCGCCGAACTGGGCGGACGGCCGCTCGAGGGCGAGCTGGACCTGCTCACCGTGTTCGCCGACCTGTCCGAGCTGAGCCGCAGCAAGCCGGGCGGCGAGCTCGACGTCGAGCCGGGCAGCCCGGTGCACAGCCCGCGCGAGTTCTTCCACAGCTACCTGCAGAGCCTCGACGTCGAGCGCGCCGGCGTCACCGAAAGCTTCCGGGCCAAGCTCACCAAGGTCCTCGCCCACTACGGCATCGCCGACCTCGACCGCACGCCGGAGCTGGAGGCCGCGGTCTTCCGGATCTTCCTGGCCCAGCAGCGGATGAGCACCGACGTTGCGATCGTGTCGGAGCTGCTGCGCCAGTGGCTGGCCGGCGTGCCGCCGCTCGAGTCGTTCGGCAAACGCGCCGCGCTCGCCCTCGAGTACCTGGTCGAGGCCACGCAGGTGCGTTTCCCCACGGTGTCCGACCTGGCCCTCGGCGTGGTGTTCCGCTGGTTCACCCAGCCGCTGCTGCGCCGCAACCGCGCCCAGGTCTACGCCGCGGTGCGCGACGAGCTGCGTTACCTGGACCACGACCCGGACGCGCCGGACCGCGCCGAGCGGATCCAGAACATGGTGGCCAGCGCCGAGCCGCTGGTCCGGCTGATCGGCCAGCAAATCGGACGGCTCGGCCGGGACCACGCGCCGCTGCTGGAAGTGCTGACCCGCCGCTACTACGGCAACCGCGGGCTGTCCGAGGTCACCGCACGGGAGGCCGCAGGCTGCCGGTTCGTCACCGCCGAGCACACCGGCTCACGCGGCGTGACCCGCGTGGTCACCACCGCCGTCAACATCACCGCCCTGCCCGACGTCATCGGCGCCGTCGGCTCGTTCGCCGCCGACGTCGCCGAGCGCGGGCTGGTCGCCGACCTCTATGTCACGTGGGAGGACCAGCCGGACGCCGACGCGATGGCGGTGCGGCTCGGACAGCTCCTCGCCGAGCACCCGCAGCCCGCGGGCGTCCGCCGGATCACCACCACCGTCGTCGGCACCAGCGGCGCCGTGATGCACCACCACTTCACCTTCCGGCCCGACGGAGCTCACGGCGCGGGCTTCGCCGAGGACCGGCTGATCCGCGGCCTGCACCCGCAGATCGCGCAGCGCCTGCAGCTGCAGCGGCTGCGCGAGTTCGACCTCACCCGGCTGCCGTCCGCGGACGAGGAGATCTACCTGTTCAAGGCCGTCGCGCGCAGCAACCCGGCGGACGAGCGGCTCATCGCGATGGGCCAGGTCCGCGACCTGACGCCGCTGCGCGAGGCTGACGGCACGCTGGTCGCGCTGCCCGCGGTGGAGGACGCGGTCACCGCGTGCCTGGACGCGATCCGCAACATCCAGGCGCAGCGCGCCCAGAACAAGCGGTTCGACACCAACCGAATCATGATGTATGTCTGGCCGTCGACCGAGCTGTCCACCGACGAGCTGAACGCGCTGGTCCAGCGCATCCTGCCGACCACGGCGGGCGCGGGTCTGGAGGAGGTCCAGTTCGTGGCCCGCCAGCGCACCGCCGCCGGCGAGCTGACCGAGGTCGCCGTGCGGATCACGCTCGACCCGGGCCACGGCGCGAGCCTGCACGTCGGCGCGCCGTCGACGGAGCCGGTGCAGCCGCTGGGCGACTACCGCCAGAAGGTGCTGCGCGCGGCCCGGCGCGGGAACGTCTACCCGTACGAGCTGACCGGCCTGCTCGCCGGGCCAGAGGGCGGCTTCGTCGAGCACGACCTCGACGAGAACGGCGCGCTCGTGCCGGTGGACCGGCCGAAGGGGAAGAACTCCGCGGCGATCGTCACGGGCGTCGTCACGACGCCGACCGAGCGGCACCCCGAAGGCGTCACCCGCGTGGTCCTGCTCGGCGACCCCACGAAGGCACTGGGCGCGCTGTCGGAACCGGAGTGCTCGCGGGTGATCGCCGCGCTCGACCTCGCCGAGCGGATGCGGGTTCCACTGGAGTGGTTCGCGCTGTCGGCAGGCGCGCGGATCTCGATGGCCTCGGGCACCGAGAACATGGACTGGGTCGCGGCCGCGCTCAAGCGGATCGTCACGTTCACCCAGGACGGCGGCGAGATCAACATCGTGGTCGCCGGGATCACCGTCGGCGCCCAGCCGTACTGGAACGCCGAAGCGACGATGCTCATGCACACCAAGGGCATCCTGGTGATGACGCCGGACTCAGCGATGGTGCTCACCGGCAAGCAGTCGCTGGACTTCTCCGGCGGCGTGTCGGCCGAGGACAACTTCGGCATCGGCGGCTACGACCGCGTCATGGGGCCGAACGGCCAGGCGCAGTACTGGGCGCCCAACCTGCCGGCCGCCCGCGACGTGCTGATGGCGCACTACGACCACACCTACGTCGTGCCCGGCGAGACGACGCCGCGCCGGGCCCGCACCGTAGACCCGGTCGACCGCGACGTCTCCGAGTTTCCGCACGCGATCGCCGGCAGCGACTTCACCACCGTCGGCCAGATCTTCTCGGCCGAGCACAACCCCGACCGCAAGAAGCCGTTCGACATCCGCACGGTGATGCGCGCCCTGTCCGACCAGGATCACCCGGTGCTGGAGCGCTGGGCAGGCATGGCCGACGCGGACACGTCCGCGGTGCAGGACGTGCACATCGGCGGCCGACCGGTCTGCCTGATCGGCATCGAGTCGCGGTCGGTGCCGCGGCGTGGCTTCCCACCCACTGACGGGCCGGACACCTACACCGCGGGCACGCTGTTCCCGCGGTCGTCGAAGAAGACCGCGCGGGCGATCAACTCGGCGTCCGGCAACCGGCCGCTGGTGGTGCTGGCGAATCTGTCCGGATTCGACGGTTCGCCGGAGTCGATGCGCAAGCTCCAGCTGGAGTACGGCGCGGAGATCGGCCGGGCGATCGTCAACTTCGACGGGCCGATCGTGTTCTGCGTGATCTCCCGCTACCACGGCGGCGCGTTCGTGGTGTTCTCCAAGGCGCTCAACCCGAACATGACCGTGCTGGCGCTGGAGGGCTCGTTCGCCTCGGTGCTCGGCGGTGCCCCGGCGGCTGCCGTGGTGTTCTCCGGTGAGGTGAGCAACCGCACCGCGACCGACCCGCGGGTGACCGAGCTGCAGACGCAGGTCTCGGCGGCCAGCGGCGCCGAACGGGCGGCGCTGAACGCCCAGCTCGCCGAGGTGCAGTCCGCCGTCCGGGCGGAGAAGCTCGGCGAGGTCGCCGCCGAGTTCGACCGGGTGCACAGCATCCAGCGCGCGGTCGAGGTCGGCTCGGTGGACGCGATCATCAGCGCTGCCGAGCTGCGGCCGCGGATCATCGAGGCCATCGAGCAGGGAGTGGCCCGTGTGGCGGACTCGTCCCCTGCCGACACAGTGAGACGCCCCACACCCCCACATAACCAAAAGTGGTGACGGGCGCGTTAGGGCGCTCTTGCTGAACTTCCCCGCACCGGCGGAACATCCCGCCGGTGGACGAGGGGGAGATCATGCTGACCGTTGCCCGGCCCCGCACGCCGCGGCGCACTCACGCGAGCGGGCCCGCAGGCCGGTCCCCGGGATGGTTCCTGGCCGGGGGGTTCCTCGCGCACGTGGTGCTGCGGCTGTGGCTCTTCAGGTACCACGCGGGCCCGGTGGCCAATCCGGACGAGACCGGCTACCTGATCGCGGCACGCTGGCTGGCGGGCGGCCCCGGGGCGGACTTCACCGGCTCCACGTTCTATCAGAGCGGCTACGCGCTGCTGCTGGCGCCGATCTACTGGTTCACCTCCGACCCCGCCGCCGTCTACCGGGCGGTGGTCGTCGCCGGGGCGGTGCTCGCGGCGGGCGCGTACCCGCTGGCCTACCTGGGGTTGCGGCGGCTGGAGCTGGGCAGGCGGGCGGCTCTGGTCCTGGCGTTCACGGCGGCGCTCGCGCCCGCGTTGCTGCTGTTCTCGGGGCTGGCGCTGGCCGACGCGGTCCTGCCCACGCTGCTGCTCGGCTGGCTGCTCGCCGTCCATGACCTCGCGCGGAGCGGGTCGGCGCGGGCAGGGGCGGTGGCCGGCGGGCTGGCGGCGTTCGCCATGGCCGTGCACCTGCGGGGCACGGTCGTCCTGGCGGTGTATGTCGTGGTC
>NZ_JBEXUP010000237.1:0-8992 GCF_040614375.1 Nonomuraea sp. NPDC005983 | reverse complement strand
TTTTTAATCATCCGGCCCCCACCCTTATCAACCCCTTAAATACAACAAATTGTCCCTACCCCCCGCGCTTCCGAACCCGCCGCGGCCCCCCCCCGGGCCGACGACCGGGCCGGCGACTGGGCCGGCGGCGCGCTGCTGCGCGAGGCGCTGGCCGCCGAGCTGCCGGAAGCGGTGGCGCTGCGGCGGGAACTGCACGCGCAGCCGTGCCTGTCGGGCGAGGAAGGGCCGACGCTCAAGCGCGTCCTGGAAGCGCTGCCCGGCGCGCAGCTGGAGTACGTCGCCGACACCGGCGCCGTGCTGCGGATCGGCGGTCCGGGCCCGGCGGTGGCGGTGCGCGGCGAGCTGGACGCGCTGCCCATCAGCGAGCGCACCGGTGTCCCGTGGGCGGCCGCGAACGGCGCGATGCACGCCTGCGGCCACGACGTCCACCTGTCCGCCGTCGTCGCCCTGGCCAGGGCGGTGTCCAGAGTCCAGGCGGCCGCGCCGCTGGTCGTGGTGTTGCAGCCGCGGGAGGAGAGCTACCCGTCCGGCGCACTGGACGTCGTCCGGTCGGGCGCGCTGGAGCGGCACCAGGTGGCCGCCATGGTCGGCGCGCACGTCCAGCCGGTGCTGGACTCCGGCGTGGTGTCCTGCACGCCGGGAGCCGTCAACGCCTCCTCCGACGAGTTCGAGGTGATCGTCACGGGCGCGGAGGGGCACGCCGCCTACCCGCACCTGACCCGCGACCCGGTCGTCGCGATGGCGCAGGTCATCGTCGCCGCGCAGCAGCTCGTCAGCCGCGCCGCCGACCCCATGGTGCCGACCGTCGTGACGTTCGGCACCGTCAACGCGGGCACCGCGCCGAACGCCGTCCCCGGCGAGGCCGTCGCCCGGGGGACGCTGCGGACGATGTCCGAGACCTGGCGCGAGGCCCTGCACGACCGGTTCACCCAGGTGGTGCGGGACGTCGCCAGGGCGCACGGGTGCGCGGCCGAGGTGCGGATCGTGCGCGGGGAGCCCGTCCTGGTCAACGACTCGGCGCTGGCCGTCCGGGCGGGCGAGCTGCTCAGGCACGCGGGACGGACGGTCACCGAGGAGCTGCGGTCGTGCGGCGCGGACGACTTCGCCTACTACGGCGCGATCGCGCCGTCGCTGATGATGTTCGTCGGCGTCGACACGGCGGCCGGGCTGCACAGCCCGGAGTTCCTGCCGGGCGACGGCGACGTGGCGGCGGTGGCCGAGGCGCTGCTGGCCGGGTACCTCACGGCGGCGGGATGAGGGCGCGTCGTCGATCGGCGCCATCTCAGGACACGAGACTCGTCGCTGACGAAATCGCCTCGAACCCGTAGGCTCGGCGACGATGGATCTCGAGAACTTCACCCCCGGCTCGGGCCGCCTCGAACCCCGGGCAGCCCTGCGTTCCGACGCCCCCACCCTTGACCTCAACGGCGAGTGGCGCTTCCGCCTCTCCCCGGTGGCCGACGTGCCGGCGGACTTCGCCGACCCCGGATACGACGACTCGTCCTGGGACGACCTGCCGGTGCCGTCGCACTGGCAGCTGCACGGCCACGGCGCCCCCGCCTACACCAACGTCTCCTACCCCTTCCCCGTCGACCCGCCGCGCGTCCCCGACGAGAACCCGACGGGCGACTACCGGCGCGCCTTCGACCTGCCCGACGGCTGGACCGGCGGACGGCTCAGGTTCGAGGGCGTCGAGTCGTTCGCCAGGGTCTGGCTCAACGGCCACGAGCTGGGCTTCTCCACGGGGAGCAGGCTGCCGGTCGAGTTCGACGCGGGCCCCTGGCTCAGGCCGGGGCGCAACGTGGTCGCCGTGCGCGTCCACCAGTGGTCGGCCGCCAGCTACCTGGAAGACCAGGACATGTGGTGGCTGCCGGGCATCTTCCGCGACGTGACCCTCACCCGCTCCACCGCCGACGTCTTCGTCCACACCTCCTACCGCGACGGGCGCGGCACGATCAGCTTCGACGGCAGCTTCGACGGGCGGGGCCTGCTGAGCGTCCCCGAGCTGGGCGTCACCGATCTCCGGCCGGGCGTCGAGGCGAGCGTCGACGCCGAGCCGTGGTCCGCCGAGACGCCGCGGCTCTACGACGCGGTCGTCACTCTGCCCGAGGAGACGGTGCGGCTGCGCGTCGGCTTCCGGACGATCTCCATCGAGGACGGCGTCCTGCTCGCCAACGGGCGTCCGCTGCTGTTCAAGGGCGTCAACCGGCACGAGTTCCACCCCGAGCACGGCCGGGCCGTCCCGTACGAGACCATGCGCGCCGACGTCCTGCTGATGAAGCGGCACAACGTCAACGCCGTCAGGACCAGCCACTACCCGCCGCACCCCGACTTCCTCGACCTGTGCGACGAGCTGGGCCTGTGGGTGATCGACGAGTGCGACCTGGAGACGCACGGTTTCACCAAGGTCGGCTGGCGCGGCAACCCCACCGACGACCCGCGCTTCGCCGAGGCGTGCCTCGACAGGATGCGCCGCACGGTCGAACGGGACAAGAACCACCCGAGCGTGATCATGTGGTCGCTCGGCAACGAGGCGGGCGTCGGACGGAACCTGGCCGCCATGGCCGACTGGGCCCGCGAGCGCGACCCGTCGCGTCCCCTCCACTACGAGGGCGACTGGTCCTGTGCCAGCACCGACGTCTACTCGCGGATGTACGCCGAACACGCCGAGGTGGAGGCCATCGGGCGAGGCGTCGAGGACCCGCTGGACGACCCGGACCTCGACGCCCGACGGCGGAAGATGCCGTTCCTGCAGTGCGAGTACGCGCACGCGATGGGCAACGGGCCCGGCGGGCTCGCCGAGTACCAGGAGCTGTTCGAACGGTATCCGCGGCTGGCCGGCGGCTTCGTCTGGGAGTGGATCGACCACGGGCTGGCGCACCCGTCCCTGGAGTACGCCTACGGCGGCGACTACGGTGAGCCGGTCCACGACTCCAACTTCGTCATCGACGGCCTGATCTTCCCCGACCGGACGCCGTCGCCGGGCCTGCTCGACCTCAAGAAGGTGTTCGAGCCGGTGCGGTTCACGTTCGGCGACGGCGTCGCGCAGGTGTCGAACCACTACGGCTTCCGCGACCTGTCGCACCTGCGCTTCCACGCCGTCGTCGAGGCGGAGGGCGTCCAGGTGGCGGAGTTCGACCTGGACGTCCCCGTGGCGGGCGGCGAGGTCAAGCTGCCCGACCTGCCGCCGGGGGAGGGGGAGCGCTGGCTCACCGTGCGCGCCGTCCTCGCCGCCGACGAGCCGTGGGGCCCGGCCGGGCACGAGGTGGCGTGGGGCCAAACCGTCCTGTCGTCGTCCGAGGGCCCCGCCGTCCCGGTGCGGACCGCCGCGCCCGTCGCCCGCTCCGGCGAGATCGCCCTGGGGGGAGGCACCTTCCACCCGCGTACCGGCAGGCTCACCGGGCTCTTCGGCCTGGACGTCGAGGGCCCGCGGCTGGAGCTGTGGCGGGCGCCGATCGACAACGACCGCTTCGGCGGCCTCGCGTCCAGGTGGCGGGCCCTCGGCCTGCACCGCCTCACCCACCGCGTGGACGAGGTCGAGCTCGGCGACGAGCTCGTCGTCCGCACCAGGGTCGCGCCGGCCGACACCGACCTCGGGATGCGCGCCACCTACCGGTGGAGCGCGGCAGGTGACGCGCTCGACCTGACCGTGGACGTCGAGCCGGAAGGCGACTGGACCGAGCCCGTCCCGAGGATCGGCGTGGTCATGTCGCTGCCGGCCGCGATCGGCGACGTCACCTGGTTCGGCCGCGGCCCGGGAGAGGCCTACCCCGACACGGGGATGGCCGCGCGCGTCGGACGCTGGTCCGCCACCGTCGAGGACCTGCAGACGCCGTACGTCTACCCGCAGGAGAACGGGCACCGGGCCGACGTCCGCTGGGCCGACCTGACCGCCGCCGACGGCACCGGGATCAGGGTGACGGGCGCGCCCGTCTTCGGCCTGACGGCCCGCCGCTGGACCACCGCCGACCTGGAACGCGCCGCCCACCGCCCCGACCTGGTGCCGGGCGACCGCCTCCACGTCAACCTGGACCTGGCCCAGCAGGGGGTCGGCACCGCCTCGTGCGGCCCCGGCACCCTGCCGAAGTACGTGCTCGAAGCCGGCCAGGCCACGCTCCGGCTCCGCTTCTCACCCGTCTGATTCGCGCGCCGGGGCGCACACCGCCGCGCCCCGGCACCGCGTTCACCCGTCCGACCCACCTGAGGGGGCCTGGGCGCACACCGCAGCGCCCTCCGCCTCCCCATCTGATCGCACAGTCCGATCGCACAGTCTGATCGCACTGTCTGACGGCACTGTCTGATCGCACCGGGCAGAGTGCTCGACGAAAGCGCTCCGCCCCGTCTCCGTAGAAACGGACCCGTTGAGGAGTCGTCGTGGACGAAAAGCAGTACATGGCCGGAGTGTTCCACCGGGCGTCCGCCAGCTACGAGCGGGTCGGCGTGCCGTTCTTCGGCCCGGTCGCCGCCGAGCTGGTACGGCGGGCCGCGCCCGCCCCCGGTGACAGCGTCCTGGACGCCGGATGCGGCACCGGCGCCTCGCTGCTCCCCGCCGCCGACGCGGTCGGCCCGGACGGGCGCGTCGTCGGGCTGGACCTGGCCCCGGGGATGGTGGCCGCCGCCGAGGCCGAGATCGAGCGGCGCGGGCTCAACCACGCCAGCGTCCTGCAGGGCGACGCCGAGCAGGCCGACGACCTGCTGGCGGGGGAGCGGTTCGACATCGTGCTCGCGGGCATGATGCTGTACTTCCTGCCCGACCCGGTGGCCGCGGTCCGCTCCATGGCGGGCCTGCTGCGGCCGGGCGGACGGCTGGCCGCCAGCCTGCTCGCCCAGCCCGCCCCCGCCGAGCTCGAACTCCTCGGCGCGGTCGCGCACGCGCTGGCCCCGTACACGGCCGGTGCAGGGGCCGCCCCCTTCCAGCGCGCGCTCAACAGCCCAGGAGAGCTCGCGGACCTGCTGGAAGAGGGGGGCCTGGAGGACGTCCGCTGCCAGGACGTGGTGTTCGAGGTGGTGGTGGAGGCGGGGCAGGTGTGGGACTGGCTGTGGTCGGCCGCCCGCCGCGCCTCCCTGGAGACCATCCCCGAGCACCTGCGCCCGGAGGCGAGGGCGGCCCTGGAGTCGGCGCTCCCGTACGAGCGGTTCGTGCTCCCCCGCACGGTGCGCTTCGCCACCGCGCACCGCCCGGACGCGCCAGTCGCCACCGGCTGACCGGCCCCGCTGAGACGTCGGGCGGCGGAATAATCCGTTGCCCGGTGCTGCTCTGGTACGTCACTATGACGCTCATGTTCCTGCACGCTCAGCTGACGACGCCCGCCGCCGCGGGCGTCTTCGAGCGTGCCTGCGACGGCCTGGAGCGCTGACCTCCTCCCGTAAGTCCTGAGGTGACCCGGCGGGGGGAGGTAGACCGGCCCACGACGGGTCACGCGAACTCCCAGGCGTCAAAGGAAGCAACCATGGCCAAGCAGGCCTACGTGCGCAACAAGCCGCACCTCAACATCGGCACGATGGGCCACGTCGACCACGGCAAGACCACGCTGACCGCGGCGATCACCAAGGTGCTCGCCGAGCGCGGTGGTGCGACGTACACGCCGTTCGAGAGGATCGACCGCACGCCCGAGGAGGCGCGGCGGGGTATCACGATCAACATCTCGCACGTCGAGTACGAGACGGCCACCCGCCACTACGCGCACGTGGACATGCCCGGGCACGCCGACTACGTGAAGAACATGATCACGGGGGCGGCGCAGCTCGACGGGGCGATCCTCGTCGTGTCCGCGCAGGACGGGATCATGCCGCAGACCCGCGAGCACGTGCTGCTCGCCAAGCGGGTCGGGGTCGAGCACCTGGTCGTCGCGGTGAACAAGGCCGACGGCGCCGACCCCGAGCTGCTCGACCTGGTCGAGCTGGAGCTCGGCGAACTGCTGGCCGAGCACGGCTACCACGACGTGCCCATGGTCCGGGTCTCCGGGCTGCGGGCGCTGGAGGGCGACCCCGAGTGGACGGCGTCCATCGAGACGCTGCTCCAGACGGTGGACGAGCACATCCCGGTCCCCGTCCGGTACGTCGACGCGCCGTTCCTCATGCCGGTGGAGAACGTGCTCACCGTCACCGGGCGCGGCACGGTCGTCACCGGCGCGATCGAGCGCGGTTCGGTCAAGGTCGGCGACACGGTCGAGGTCGTCGGCCTCGGCGAGGGCCTCACCGCGGTGGTCACCGGGGTCGAGACCTTCGGCAGGACGATGGACCGGGGCGAGGCCGGCGACAACGCCGCGGTGCTGCTGCGCGGCGTCCGGCGCGAGCAGGTACGTCGCGGCCAGGTGCTGGCGGCGCCCGGCTCGCAGAGCGCCCACCGGCGCCTCACCGCCAGGCTCTACCTCCTCACGGAGGCCGAGGGCGGGCGGCGCAGGCCCATCGCCAGCGGCTACCGGCCGCAGTTCTACCTGCGGACGACCGACGTGCCAGGCGAGATCGTCATGGACGCGCCGGCCGGGCCCGGCGACACGGTCGAGGCGGTCGTGGAGCTGGGCAGGGCGGTGGCCCTGGAGCCGGGGCTGGGCTTCGCGGTGCGCGAAGGCGGCCTGACGGTCGGCGCGGGCACCGTGCTGGGCGTCCTCGACTAGGTCCGTTTCCTGGATCAGGAACGGAGCCGGCCGAGGTAGACGAAAGGGGCGGACCACGTACGTCCGAGAGGGCAGCCCTGCTCTCTCGTACTTGGTCCGCACCCCTTCTTGCCATCACGGACAGAGACGGCGACCACCCCGTCACCGGGGGTGAAGCTGATCGGGGATCACTGGCAGGGGTTGGTGGACGCATCCACCGTCTTGTCCTTCAGCGAATCGGGGATCACCGAGGTCACCCGCACGCCAGGCCAGTCGGTGCCGATCACGAGCTGAACGATCGGTCCCGACGCCTTCATGGTCGGCGTGGCCGTCGGGGTCGGAGCGTTGAACGGTTCGGTGCTGGTGGGTTCGGCCTTTCCCGCAACGGGCGTGCGCTTGTCCTTGCTGAGCCGGGCCGCGACCGCGTCGGCGTAGGCCGCGCCGTCCTGCTGGCGCTTGGCGTAGCGGATCTGCGTGGTGGCCGTCGCTGCGGCGTTGCCGGTCTCGGTCACCACGAACCCCTGGGCGGCCAGCTCTTCGGCGGCCCGCACGGCCAGCCCCGGCTTCCCGGAACCGTTGAGCACCTGAACACGGATCTTGCTTTGCGGGATCTCCGCCTGCGGGGCGGTCGAGGCGGATGGCGCGGGTGAGGCGCTCCGGGTGACCTCGACATCGCTGCGCAGCCGCGAGAAGAAGTCATCGGCCGCCGGTTGGGCCAGCTGGACGCGGTTGTGGTCGGCGGGGTAGGCCTGGACGGGGACGGTGACTCCTTTCAGCTGGCCGGCCGTCATGCCTTGCACGCTACGGGCGATCTCCAGCATGCGCTCCAGGGAGAGCTGATCATCCACGGTGACGGCTGCGATGCCGGCATGCAGGAAATCGTTCAGCCTGCCGGGGTCGGTGAGCATGCCGCCGTCGGTGACCTTCTTCATCACCTGGGCGAGGAAGATCTGCTGCCGTTTGATGCGGGACAGGTCGCTGCCATCGCCCATCGAGTAGCGGGCCCGCACATAGCCGAGTGCCTGTTCGCCGTTCACCACGTGCTTGCCGGCGGTCAGCACCAGCTTGGCTTTGGGGTCGTTGACCGCCTTGGGCAGGCAGATCGAGATGCCGCCGAGCGCGTCGATGATGCCCTTGAAACCGGTGAAGTCCACCTTGACGAAGTGCTGCAGTCGCAGCTGGGTCAGCGACTCGACAGTGCGCATCGCGCACACCACGCCACCGTCGTTGAAGGCGGAGTTGATCTGCCGCAGCCCGGAGGCCAGGGGGGTGCCGTTCCTGTGCGTGCAGGGCGGGACGGTCACCATCAGATCGCGTGGGAAGCTGATCAGTGTCACCTTGTCCCGGTCCGGCGATATGTGCAGCAGCATGAGCGTGTCGCTGCGTTCTCCCAGGCCTTGCGACTTGGCGCCGTACTTCTTGTTGTCGCCCTCGCGTGAGTCCGACCCGAGCAACAGCACGTTCAGGGCGCCGGTCTCGGGAGGGCGTTGATCGCCCAGGGCATGTGAGACGCTCTCCCGCTTCAGTCCGTCGTCCAAGCTGCGGTAGTAGGCGTAGGCCGCCAGGATGGCCACGATCAGCAGGGTGCTCAGGACGCCGCTGCCCCAATAGCCCCAGTGCGAACGTGGCTCCTTCCGTTGCGGCGTATCACGAACGCCTCGCCTGCCCATAGATGCCCCGTTCATCCGGACGGTGTGAAGATCGCGAACACCGTAGCAAAGCGGACAAGCTGGGGCAGGGCAAACGCTGTGGCCATCCTCAGCGGCCCCGGCGACCCGGCCTGGTGCCGGGGTGTGTTCTACGAGTTGGCGGACGGCTCCCGTACCTGCGTCCGCCCGCCCGCGCCACCCCCAGCGGGCCCAGAGGTCAACCTCCCAGCGGGATCCACTCGGTGGCCGTGGTGACCTCGTCGAGCACGGCCGGGATCGGCTCCACGCCGAGCCCCGGCCCGGTCGGGACGCTCAGGTGGCCGTCGGACAGCTCGAAGGGTTCGGTGATGTCGGTGGCGTAGTAGCGGCGTGAGGCGGAGGTGTCGCCTGGCAGGGTGAAGCCGGGCAGTGCCGCCAGCGCGACGTTCGCGGCCCGGCCGAGCCCTGTTTCGAGCATGCCGCCGCACCAGACGGCGATGCCGTTGGCTCGGCACAGGTCGTGGATGCGGCGGGCTTCGAGGTAGCCGCCGATGCGTCCTGGCTTGATGTTGATGATGGAGCAGGAGCCGAGGGCGATGGCGGCGGCCGCGTGCTCGGCCGATTCGATCGATTCGTCCAGGCAGATCGGGGTGCGGACCTGCTTGGCCAGTGCGGCGTGCTGGACCAGGTCGTCGTTGGCGAGGGGTTGTTCGATCAGCAGCAGGCCGAAGGCGTCGAGTTCGGCGAGCCGGCGGGCGTCGGTGAGGG
>NZ_JBEXUP010000236.1:0-9034 GCF_040614375.1 Nonomuraea sp. NPDC005983 | reverse complement strand
GCCGCCGCTCCCGCGGCCGCCCAGGCCCAGGCTCCGGTCTCCGCCGCGCCCGAGCCGGTCGAGGTCGACACCACCCTGCGTGGCCGCACCGAGAAGATGTCGCGCCTGCGGCAGACCATGTCCAAGCGGCTGGTCGAGTCGCTGCAGACCGCGGCGCAGCTCACGACCGTCGTCGAGGTCGACGTCACCAAGATCGCTCGCCTGCGCGCGAAGGCGAAGGACGACTTCCTGCGCCGCGAGGGCGTCAAGCTGTCGTTCATGCCGTTCTTCGAGATGGCCGCGATCGAGGCGCTCAAGCAGCACCCGAAGCTCAACGCGACGATCAACAACGAGACCATGGAGGTCACGTACTTCGACGTCGAGCACCTGGGCATCGCGGTCGACACCGAGCGCGGCCTGATCGCGGCGGTCATCAAGAACGCCGGCGACCTGAACCTGGCCGGGCTCGCCCGCAAGACGGCCGACCTGGCCGAGCGCACCCGCGCCAACAAGGTGACGCCCGACGAGATCACCGGCGGCACGTTCACGCTGACCAACACCGGCAGCCGCGGCGCGCTGTTCGACACGCCGATCCTGAACCAGCCGCAGGTCGGCATGCTCGGCACGGGCGCGGTCGTGAAGCGTCCCGTGGTGGTCGACACGCCTGACGGCGAGGTCATCGCGGTCCGCTCGATGGTGTACCTGGCGCTGACGTACGACCACCGCCTGGTCGACGGCGCCGACGCCGCCCGCTTCCTCACGACGGTCAAGCGCCGCCTGGAGGAGGGGCGCTTCGAGGCCCAGCTCGGCCTCGCGTAAGCGGTCGTTCGCCACAGTCGTTCGCCACGGTCAGGCGGCGCGGGTCCTTCCCGCGCCGCCTGGCGCGTTCACGGCGGCTTTTCCGCCCGCGCGGCACGGCGATGCGGCCGGGCGAGGTGGCGGACCTGGTGGCGGACCTGGTGGCGGACGTGGTGGCGGACGCAGCGCCGCGTCCTTCGGGATGGCGGACCGGCGGCGTACTGTGAGGGCATGACGATCATCGTGACGGGGGCGTCAGGGCTGCTCGGGAGCGCTCTGGTTCGCGCGCTGGAGGGCGAGGGGGAGCGGGTCGTCAGGCTGGTGCGGCGCGCCCCTCAGGGCGCGCAGGAGGCGTTCTGGCAGCCCGCCGAGGGCATTCTCGATCCGTCGGTGCTCGACGGGGCCGACGGGGTGGTGCACCTCGCAGGGGCGCCCATCGCCGACCGGCGCTGGAGCGACGCCTACAAACGGGAGCTGGTGCGCAGCCGGGTCGAGAGCACGCGGACGCTGGTCCGGGCGATGCGCGAGGTCGCGCGGCGGCCCGAGGTGTTCGTGTCGGCGTCCGGGGTGGACTTCTACGGCGACACCGGCGACACCGTCGTCGACGAGCAGACGGGGAAGGGCACGGGATTCCTCTCCGACCTGTGCGAGCAGTGGGAGGGCGAGGCCCGCACGGTCGGGGAGCTCGGGGTCCGGGCTGCTCAGCTGCGCACCGGGCTGGCGCTGAGCAGCCGGGGCGGCGCTCTCGGGAGGATGCTGCCGATCTTCCGCCTCGGGCTCGGAGCCCCTCTCGGGACGGGACGGCAGTGGTGGTCCTGGATCACGGAGGACGACTGGGTCCGGGCCGTCCTTCATATCCTGAGAAATCGGGAAATATCGGGGCCGGTCAATCTGACCTCACCCTCGCCCGTCACGAACGTGGAATTCACCCGAACCCTCGGAAAAGCCATGCGTAAAGGGACCATGCCCATGCCCGTGCCACCTTTCGCGCTGAGCCTCGGGCTGGGCGAGTTCGCTCGGGAAGGATTGCTGTCAAGTCACCGCATTTCGCCAGCAAAGCTGCTGGACAGCGCGTACGGCTTCACGCATACCGGTCTCGACGAGGCGCTGCGGGCCGTACTCTAGTGTGCCGTTCGTCCTTCACCACGCGGGAGATACCGACATGACCAGGTCAGGCCAGTCGCACATCCTTGCCATCGGCGGCGGGTCGTTCCGTCCGTCCAAGCGCTTCGGCTTCATCGAGGCGGGCCCGCTGCTGCGTTACGGCCTCGACCTGACCGGCCAGGACCGTCCCAAGCTGGGCCTGCTCGCCACCGCCACCGGCGACAGCTCCGACTGGCTGCTGAAGATGTACGGCGCGTTCGCCGGCTGGGACGTCGAGCTCAGCCACCTGACCGTGTTCCCGATGCCCAACGTCGAGGACCCACGGGCGTGGATGCTGGAGCAGGACATGATCTATGTCAGCGGCGGCAGCGTGGCCAACCTCATGGCGCTGTGGCGGCTGCACGGGCTCGACGAGGCGTTCGAGGAGGCCTGGCGCGCCGGGGTGGTGCTGTCAGGGCAGAGCGCGGGCGCGCTGTGCTGGCACGTGGGCGGCAACACCGACTCCTTCGGCCCCGACCTGCGCGTCTGGGCCGACGGGCTGGCGTTCCTGCCGTACTCCTGCGGCGTCCACTACAACGCCGAGCCGCAGCGCAGGCCGCTGTTGCAGGCGTCGGTGGCCAGCGGCGAGCTGCCCGACGGCTACGCCGCCGACGAGGGCGTCGCGCTGCACTACGTCGGCACCGAGTTCATCCAGGCCGTGACCGCCGACCCGGGCGGGTACGCCTACAAGATCGAGCACGACGGCGCCGGAGGGGCCAAGGAGTTCAGGATCGAGCCTCGGCTGCTGACTTCCTGAATTACCCTGGATGGGTGAGGGAACGGCACAATTGGCACATGCGCCCCATCCACGGGGACGATCCCCACGCACTGGCCATCGTCCGCCTCGGTGTCGACGTCCCCTACGAGCAGGCCTGGGCACTCCAGCGCTGGGTGCACGGCAAGCGGGTCGCGGGTGAGCTGACCGACACGGTCCTGTTCCTGGAGCACGCGCCGGTCTACACGGCCGGCAAGCGCACGCTGCCCGGGGAGCGGCCAGCCGACGGCACGCCGGTGGTCGACGTCGACCGCGGCGGGCGCGTCACCTGGCACGGCCCCGGCCAGCTCGTCGCCTACCCGATCGTCGGCGTCACGGACGTGATCGACTACGTCTGCCGGCTCGAGGAGACGATGATCCAGGTCTGCGCCGACTTCGGCGTCACCGCCAGGCGGGCCAAGGGCCGCGGCGGCGTCTGGGCGGCCGGAGACGCCACGCTCGGCCTGCCCGACCGGCAGCTGGGCGCGGTCGGCATCCGGGTCTCCAACGGCGTCACCATGCACGGCTTCGCGCTCAACTGCGCGAACGATCCGCGGTGGTTCAACCGGATCGTCCCCTGCGGCATCCCGGGTGTGGGCGTCTCCTCGCTCTCGGCCGAGACCGGCAGGCGGATCGTGGCCGATGAGGTCATGCCGGTCGCCGAGAAGCGGCTGGCGGAGGCGCTGGGCATGCAGTCCTTCGAGATGCACGAGGAAGACCTGCTTCGCAGGTAACCGAATCGGCATCTGGTAAGCGGGTTTCCGCATTTACCATCAGATCGTGAAACGCCTCATCGCTCTGGTGCTGGCACTCCTCGTGCACGCGCTGACGCTGGCCTTCGTCGTCCTGGGCGTATGGACGATCGTGATCACCGCCGAGCTCGCGGGGTGGCTGATCGGCGGCCTGCTGATCGCGATCGGCTGGGCGCTGCGGCCACGCCTCGGACACCTGCCCGCCGACGCCGAGGTGCTCGACCGCTCCTCGGCCAAGGAGCTGTACGCGGTGGCCGAGCGGGTGGCCGACAAGGTCGGCGTCAAGCGTCCCAGGAAGGTGGCGATCAGGGACCTGGAGCCGTCCGCGCACTACTTCCGCGCGGGGCCGCTCAGGACCCCCGTCCTCGTCGTGGGCCTGCCGCTGTGGCTGGCGCTGACGCCGCGCCAGCGCGCCGGGCTGCTGGCCTGCGCGTACGCGGGGGCACCGACCGGCGAGCAGATCATCGTGAACGGCGCGCTGTTCACGCTGGGCGAGTGGCGGGAGAGCCTGTTCGGCGCCGAGCCGTCGAAGGTGCGGGACGAGGCGCAGACCAAGATCGCCATGTCCTCGGTCGGCGCCAACCACCCGGGCACCGCCTACGAGACCATGGGTCTCATCGGCCGGATCTTCGGCCGCGCGCTCGGCGCCCCCGTCCTGCTGCTGGAGTACGCACTGAGGCGGCTGGCCCGGTCCGGCGAGAGCCTCGGCGCGCAGCGGCGGCTGGCGCTCGCGCAGCGCGTGCTGTCGCCCGGCGAGCTGGCCGAGCTGGACGAACTGGTGGCGAGCAGGCGGTACCTGGCGCCGATGCAGGCGGCGGCGCTGCGCGGCGAAGGGGTCCCGTCGATCAGGGACGGCGCGCTGGCCGGCTGCCTGCTGACGGACAACGGCGTGCTGGTCAACCCGCCCGGCTCCGACCTGCTCGGCGCGGCCGAGTCCGCCCGCATCGACGACGAGTTGCTCGCGCACTACTCCAGGGCGATCCGCGGCTTCGGGCTCATCAGCTGACGCCCGACGGAGCCCCCTGACGGAGCCGGGTTCCCGCGAGACGTAAGCTGTTTTCGTGACCGTTGCTCCTGAAGGCCGAAAGCTCCTCCGCCTGGAGGTGCGCAACGCCGAAACCCCTATCGAGCGCAAGCCCCCGTGGATCAAGACCAAGCTGAAGACGGGCCCCGAGTACACCGAGCTGAAATCGCTGGTGCGCCGGGAGGGCCTGCACACGGTCTGCGAAGAGGCGGGCTGTCCCAATATCTACGAGTGCTGGGAAGACCGCGAGGCGACCTTCCTCATCGGCGGCGAGCAGTGCACCCGCCGCTGCGACTTCTGCCTGATCGACACCGGCAAGCCCAAGGACTACGACCGCGACGAGCCGCGCCGCGTGGCCGAGTCCGTCCAGCAGATGGGCCTGCGGTACGCCACGGTGACCGGCGTGGCCCGCGACGACCTGCCCGACGGCGGCGCCTGGCTGTACGCCGAGACCGCGCGGCAGATCCACGCGCTGCTGCCGGGCTGCGGGGTCGAGCTGCTCGTGCCCGACTTCAACGGCGAGCGCGACCAGCTGGAAGAGGTCTTCTCCAGCAAGCCCGAGGTGTTCGCGCACAACGTCGAGACGGTGCCGCGGATCTTCAAGCGGATCCGTCCCGCGTTCCGCTACGAGCGGTCGATGAACGTGATCACGATGGCTCGCGAGGCCGGGCTGGTCACCAAGTCGAACCTGATCCTCGGGATGGGCGAGACGCGCGAGGAGATCATCGAGGCGATGCGCGACCTGCACGCCGCCGGCACCGATCTGCTCACCATCACCCAGTACCTGCGCCCGACGCCGCGCCACCACCCGGTGGATCGGTGGGTCAAGCCGGAGGAGTTCGTCGAGCTCCAGGCCGAGGCGGAGGCGATCGGCTTCGCCGGCGTCCTGTCGGGGCCGCTCGTCCGCTCGTCGTACCGGGCGGGCAGGCTCTACAAGCAGGCCATCGAGGCCCGCCAGACAGCCTGAGGCCGCGGCTCCCGTCCCAGGCGGGCCCCTGTGAGGCTCCCGCTCTCCCGACGTCTGCGCGCCTCTCACAGAGACCGTCCCTCCTTCCGGGGGGACGGTCTTTTTGGGGTGAGGCCCCTCCCCCGGGCGGCGACACGGAAGGTCCTCTCGATGGGACGGTCCCTGGTGGCGGAGGTGGATCTCGGTGTCGGGCCAGGTCTCGTTTTCCTTACACGACTAGTTGGTTTGTATCCTTCTGCACATGGCGAAGTCCGAGGACCCAGAGAAGCCGGGGCGCATCAAGCAGCTCCGCATGATCGCGCAGATCATCAAGCAGTCCAACCCGAAGGGGTTGCCGATCGTCTTCCTCTCGGCGGTCGGCACGCTGGCGCTGGTGGTCGTGATCGGTCTGGTCACCGATTACCTGTGGTATTCGGTGTTCCTCGGCGTGCTCGCGGCCTTCACCGTCGGCCTCGTGGTGTTCGGGCAGCTGGCGCAGAAGGCGCAGTACTCGATCCTGCACGGCCAGACCGGCGCCGCCGCGGCGGTGCTGCAGGGCATGCGGGGCAACTGGCAGGTCACCCCTGCCATCGCGGTCAACCGCGACCAGGACCTGATCCACCTCCTGGTCGGCCACCCGGGTGTCGTGCTGGTGTCGGAGGGCCCGGGCAACCGGGTGGCGCGGATGCTGGCGGCCGAGAAGAAGCGGGTGGCCCGGGTGGTGCTGGGCATCGAGATCTACGACATCCAGTGCGGCGACGGTGAGGGCCAGATTCCGCTGGCCAAGCTGCAGCGTCACATCATGAAGCTGCCGCGCAACCTGAAGAAGCCCGCGGTGAACGAGGTGAAGGACCGCCTGGGGTCGCTGCCGAAGAACATGCCGATGCCCAAGGGCCCGATGCCCAAGGGCGCCCGCATCCCGCGCGGCCCTAAGATGCGCTAGATGCTGTCGCAGTCGTCACGGGCCAATCGCGGCTGGTGGGACGGCAACGCCGACGACTATCAGGTCGAGCACGGCGAGTTCCTCGGCGACGCGCGCTTCGTCTGGTGCCCCGAGGGCGTCGACGAGGCCGACGCGCGCCTGCTCGGCGAGGTGCGCGGGCGGGACGTTCTGGAGATCGGCTGCGGGGCGGCGCAGTGCGCGCGCTGGCTGGTGACTCAGGGGGCGCGGGTGGCCGCGTTCGACGTGTCGCACCGGCAGCTGCGCCACTCCCAGCGCCTCGACCTGGACACCGGCCTGCACGTCCCCGTCGTGCAGGCCGACGCCGAGGTCCTGCCGTTCGCCGACGCCCGTTTCGACCTGGCGTGCTCGGCGTTCGGCGCGCTGCCGTTCGTGGCCGACCCGCTCGCGGTGTTCCGCGAGGTGCGCAGGGTGCTCAGGCCGGGCGGCCGGTTCGTGTTCTCTGTCAGCCATCCGATCAGGTGGGCGTTCCCGGACGATCCGGGCCCGCGCGGGCTGACGTCCGACCGCTCCTACTTCGACCGCACCCCGTACACCGAGCAGGACGACGACGGCACGGTCAGCTACGTCGAGCATCACCGCACGATGGGCGACTGGGTCGGCCTGATCGTCGCCTCGGGGCTGACCGTCACGGGGCTGCTGGAGCCGGAGTGGCCGGAGGGGCACGAGCGGGTGTGGGGCGGCTGGAGCCCGCTGCGCGGCCGGCTCCTGCCGGGCACCGCTGTCTTCAGCTGCGCGCGTACCTAGCGGCCGTACCTAGCGGCCATGGTGTGGAAGACCTCCTTCGGCTCCCACCGGGTGTCGTCGATCATCCTGACGACGCCGTAGGAGCCGAGGTCCTGCTCGCCCTGCCGGTTGAAGGCGGCGAAGGTGAACCAGAAGGCGGCCTCGACGCCCTCCTGCTCGAAGACGTCCAGCAGTTCGGTGAAGTAGCGGACCTGCTCGCCCTCGTCGCGTACCGCGCCGTCGGGCACCACCCAGGCGCTGCCGCCCCGCTCCCCCGCCCCCTGGTAGGCGCAGGTGCCGAACTCGGTGACCGCCACCGGCTTGGCGTGCTTGAAGTGGGCGCGTACCTCCTCGGTGAAGGCGGCGGCGTTGTAGGCGGCGCGGTAGGCGTCGACGCCGACCACGTCGAAGGGGCTCCAGTCGATGAACTCCCACGGGCCTGACGCGTAGCTCAACCGGCCGCCGAACAGCGGCCTGACCGTCTCGGCGACCTCGGCGAGGAAGGCGTTGAAGCTCGGTACCAGCGTGCTCCCGATCGACTGCCACCACTCCATGTCGGCCTTCATCATCGTGTCGAGGCGCTGGCCGTAGCTGTCGCCCGGCATGAAGCCGTGGCCGAAGGCGCTGGTCTCGCAGCCGGTGACGAGCACGACCTCGCTTCCGCCGCGCCGCAGCGCCTCCGCGCGGCCGGCGCATTCGGCGTAGAGGGGGAGCATCTCGTCCGGCTTCAGGTCGACGGGGAACGGCGCGAACCAGACCTCGAGACCGGCCGCAGCGGCCTGCTCGGCCGCGACGCCCAGCCGCTCGGGGTCGCCGCCCGAGACGCGGACGGCGGTGCAGTGCAGCTCGCCCGCGATCACCCGCATGTCACGCCGGACGTCCTCGACGTCGAAGACCTTGCGGCTGCCGTCCGCTCCGGGCAGGAACCCTGTGTCATAGTTAATTCCCTTTTTCACAATCTTCCCCTCTTTTGCTGGAAAAGCCGTACTCCAGGAGGTCGAAGGCCACCTCGACCTCCTGCGCCAGGAGCCGCCCGGCCTCTTCGATGGGCATCCCGGACGTCAGCCGATGGAAGAACGTCTCCTGGAGCGTGGTGATGGAGGCGGTGATCTGGGCGGCCATGAGATGGGCCGTCACGTCGCCCGTGGCGTCGTCCGTGGCGTCGCCCGTGCTGCCCCCGAGTGCCGCAGCCAGCGCGTACCGCTGGCCGATGTGGGACTTGTGGACGCCGGCCATCAGCTCGGGGCTGGCGGTGATCACCCGCACCCGGACGAGCAGCGCGCCGACGTCGGCCTCCGCCGGGTCGTCGGCGGCCATCGCCCGATAATGGGCGCGGAAGGCGTCGAGCGGCGACTGGCCCGGCGGCCGTTCGGTCACGATCCGGGCGTAGTCCTCCTCGATGCCGCTGAGGACCAGGCACTCCTTGGTCGGGAAGTAGTTGAACAGCGTCACCTTCGCGACGCCGGCCGCCTCGGCGATCTCGTTGACCGTCACCGCCTCGTAGCCGCGCTCGTCGAACAGCCGCAGCGCCACCTCGCAGATGCGCTGCCGCGTCTGCTCCTTCTTCAGCTCCCTGAGCCCCGCCATCATGGGGAAAGCATAAAGCGTACCGGGTTCGTTTTTGAACCCGGTACGCTTTTTTTACTTCGTCAGAAACCCTTGCACTGCCCCGACGAAGGCCCGCCGACCGTGTTGGCGAGGCCGTTGTCGGCGGGTTCCGGAGCGTTGCCCGTGCAGGTCAGCGGCCCCTTGACGATGCTGGCGGCGACCACGGGGCCGGCGTTGCCGACCAGCGTGGCCGGCCCGCCGATCCGGGAGTTCTCGACCGACAGCTCCTCGCCGCCGGTCGCGGTGAGCGGGCCGCCGACCTCGGTGCCGACCAGGACGAGCCGGTCGGCCCGCGCCGCGGTGACCGGCCCGCGGACCGTCGCGTCCAGCGAGATCAGCGACG
>NZ_JBEXUP010000235.1:0-9055 GCF_040614375.1 Nonomuraea sp. NPDC005983 | reverse complement strand
CCTCGCCAGGGCGGCGACGGTCGCGGTGGCCAGCCTGCCGGGCTGCACGCTCCCGTGCGACGTCACGCAGCCGCCGCGCAACAACCAGATCGTCACCCCGATCGTGGGGGCGAACGCCGGGGTCATCGCGGTGCCGCTCACCCAGCCCGGCCTCGGCCATACCATCGACGAGCCCCGCGTCCGCCGCCTGGCGAAGGACTCCTTCCGCGCGTGACGCCCCGCGCGGGCTAAGCAGCGGGAACTGACGGGGCCCCGAGGCGACACCGCCAACGTGGTGCAACTGGCCGCGGAGATGGCGCAGGGTCTGCCGTACTGGGTGGAACTGGGAGGTTCGGTGAGCGACAGGGACCCCGACGAGGACGCACGGCGGCTGGCCGCCGAGTCGTTGGCCGGCGACGATCCCACCGGCTGGTTCGAGCGGCTCTACGCGGAGTCGGCGACGGGCGACGCGATCGTGCCCTGGGACTCGCGGACGCCGCACCCGCTGCTCGTCCAGTGGGCCGACGGCGCGCGGGGCGAGGGGCGGCGGGCACTGGTCGTCGGGGCGGGGCTGGGCGATGACGCCGAGTTCGTCGCCTGGCTGGGGTACGAGACCGTGGCCTTCGACGTGAGCGAAACCGCCGTGCGGCTGGCGGCGGAGCGGTTTCCCGGCTCCCGCGTCGAGTACCGGGCCGCCGACCTGCTCGAACCGCCCGCCGAGTGGCGGCTGGCCTTCGACCTGGTCGTGGAGATCATGACCGTGCAGGCGCTGCCCGAGGATCTGCACGGGCCGGCCATCGCCAGGGTCGCCGAGTTCGTCGGGCCGGGCGGAACGCTGTTGGTCATCGCGTCCGCCCGGGACGAGGGCGGCCCGGTGGGAGCCCCGCCCTGGCCGCTCACCCCGGACGAGATCGCCGCCTTCTCCGCGTCCGGGCTGGTGGAGGAGAAGGTCGAGGAGCTGCGCGACCCGGGGCGGCGGCGCTGGCGGGCTACCTTCCGGCGTCCGCGTCAGCCGGGAGACCGATCGGCTCGGCACTCTTGAGCACGACCGCGTACGTGAACGCGCCCAGCAGCGCGACGCCCGAGATCACCATGAGCGGCACGGCGAACGACCCCGTCTTGTCGACCAGGAAGCCCACCATGATGGGGCTGATGATCCCGGCGAAGTTGGACGCGAAGTTCTGGATGCCGCCGATTGAGGCCACGTGCCGGTCGGCCGGGGCGACGTCGGCGGGCAGCGACCAGATGTTGGACGCGGCGAACGTCGAGCCCGCGTAGGCGATCGACAGCAGCGCCAGCGCCATCCACGCCTCGGGCGCCCAGACCGCGATCCCGATGACGGTCGAGACGAGGAAGCCGCCCGTGATGAACGTCTTGCGGACCCGGGTCACCGAGTCGCCCTTCGCGATGCGGCGGTCGGCCAGCCAGCCGCCGAGCCACTCTCCGACGATCGCCACCAGGCCGGGCAGGGCGCCGAACAGGCCCAGCTTGAGCAGGGTGAACCCGCGCTCCTCGACCAGGTAGGTCGGGAAGAAGGTGAGGAAGAAGTACACGACCATGTTCAGGCAGAAGAAGCCCAGCATCATCGCCCAGATGGTGCGGTAGCGGAACAGGTCCCGCCAGCGCAGGCCGGACGCGTCGTCCTCGCCCTCGGAACGGGCGCCGCCCTCGCGCAGGTACTCCAGCTCCTCCTTGGTGATCTTGGGGTGGTCCTGCGGGTCGCGGTAGGTCTTCCACCAGCCGATCGCCCACAGCAGGCCGATGACGCCGATGACGGCGAACGTCCAGCGCCAGCCCAGCCAGGCGATGAGCCCGGTCACGACCGGCAGGGCGATGACGCCGCCCACCCGGGAGCCGGAGTCCCAGATGCCGGTGGCCAGCGTCCGCTCGTGCCGGGGGAACCAGCGTCCGACGACCTTGGCGCTGGTCGTGGCGGCGGGGCTCTCACCGACGCCGAGCAGCAGTCGTATGCCGAACAGGCTGGCGAAGCTGCTGGCCACGGCCGTCAACGAGGTGAACAGCGACCACCAGACCGCCGCGAACGTGAACGTCCTGCGCGGGCCGTACTTGTCGACGAACCATCCGGCGGCGAGCTGGAAGAAGTCGTACGACCAGAAGAACGCCGCGAGGATCATGCCTTCTTCGGTCTTGGACAGTTTGAAGGTCTCGCCCATGAACGGCAGGGCGACGCCCAGGCTGGCCCGGTCGAGGTAGTTGATGACGAGACCGGCGAAAACAAAGCTGATCATGTACCAGCGCAGCCGGCCGGGGACGGTGCCGCGCGGACGACGGGGGAGGGTTCTGGCCATAGGGGTGATCCTTGTAGTATTTCCTATTGGATATTTCCTGCATGTTGCCGATGACGCACACCATCCGTCAAGACCCCCCATCAGGAGCCGAGATGACCAGCGAGCTCGAGAAGCGCCTCAAAGGCCAGGTACGCGCCGCCAAACGCAGCGTCCTGACCGCGGACGTCTACGAGAGCGTGAAAAGCCTGATCATGGACGGGGAACTGGCCCCGGGAACCCGCGTCAACATCTACGCGGTCGCCAGGCTCCTCGACGTCTCGCAGACCCCGGTGCGCGAGGTGCTGTCGGCGCTGGAGTCGGAGGGGCTGGTGACGAAGGAGCCCCTGCGCGGCTACTCGGTCGCCGCGGTGCTCACGTCCGGGCAGGTCGCCGACCTCTACCAGCTGAGGCTACTGCTGGAGCCGTGGGCGGCGGCCAGGGCGGCCGAACGGGTTGACGCCGAGGTCGCCGAGCGGGTGCGCGCCGAGCTGACCAGCGTCCCGAACGCGCCCCAGGGCACGCGGTACCACGACTACCACGGCATCCAGGCGCACGACGCCCGCTTCCACGACCTGATCGCGGAGCTGTCGGGCAGCCCGGCGGTCCGTGAGTCCCTCGCCCGCACCCACTCCCACCTGCACCTGTTCCGGCTCGACTACAAGGGCAGGCGGCACGGCGACCCCACGCTGGCCGAGCACGCCCGCGTCGTGGACGCCGTTCTGGCGGGCTCGCCCGACGAGGCCGAGGCGGCCATGCGCGCCCACCTCGCCGCCGCCCGCGACCGCTACCTCGAAACCCTCTGACCCACGCAGCCGACCTCCTGGAGGAACCAGCAACCATGCCTCTGATCACCAGCGCCGACGCCTACCTCGTCGACATCCCCGTGGAGACCGAGCGCACGGACGCCGTGCAGGCGTTCCTCAAACAGGAAACGATCTTCGTGGAGCTGGCCACCGACGACGGCCTGCACGGCACCGGCTACTCCTACACGATCGGCACCGGCGGCCGGGCCGTCCTGTCCATGCTGCGAGACCACCTCCTGCCCCGGCTGCTCGGCGCGGACGCCCGCAACGTCGAGGGCCTCTGGCGCGACCTGTTCGCCTCCACCCGCGCGACCACGGTCGGCGCGATCACCTCGCTCGCGCTGGCCGCCGCCGACACCGCCCTGTGGGACCTGCGCTGCCTGCGTGCGGGGGAGCCGTTGTGGCAGCTGGCGGGCGGCCACCGGCGCAGCGTCCCCCTCTACGACACCGAGGGCGGCTGGCTGCACCTGAGCGTGGCCGACCTGGTGGAGGGCGCGCTCGGCGCCAAGCGGGCGGGCCTGCGCGGCGTCAAGATCAAGATCGGCAAGCCGCGGGTGGAGGAGGACGTCGAGCGCGTCGCCGCCGTCCGCGAGGCCCTGGGGCCTGGCCTGGACCTCATGGTCGACGCCAACCAGTCGATGACCTACGCCGAGGCCAGGCGGCGCGCCCACGCCCTGGAACCGTACGGCGTCTACTTCTTCGAGGAGCCGCTGCCCGCCGACGACGTCCAGGGGCACAGGGAACTCGCCCGCTCCACCTCGATCCCGATCGCGGTCGGGGAGTCGATGTACTCGCTCGGCCAGTTCCGCGACTACCTGCAGCGGGGGGCCGCCTCGGTCGTGCAGGCGGACGTGGCGCGCATCGGCGGTATCACACCCTGGCTCAAGGCGGCCCACCTGGCGGAGGCGTTCAACGTCGCCGTGTGCCCGCACTTCCTCATGGAGCTGCACGTCAGCCTGGTGGCGGCGGTACCCGCCGGCACGTACGTGGAGCACATCCCGCAGCTGCGCGCCGTCACCAGCACCGAGCTGACCGTCGAGGACGGCCACGCCGTCGCCCCCGACACCCCCGGCCTCGGCCTCGACTGGAACCGCGACGCCATCGACGACCTGCGGGTCAGCTGAGGGCCGCGTCCAGGAGGAGCGTTCCCGCGCCGGGCAAGGCGGCGTCCCGGCCGGCGCGCGGCGGGGCGCCGGTGGGGCGCAGCGTCACAGCGCTCCGCAGCCCTCGGTGAGGCCCTTGGCCGGGTTCTCGCCGGGCTTGGCCGGCTTCTTCTGCGACGCCATCGCCGACGGGGTGGCCGACGGGGTGGCCGACGGAGTGGCCGAGGGGCCGGCCGACGGGGTGGTCGACGGGTCGGCCGAGGCGGCGATCGCGGGGCCGGTGCCGGCGGAGTCGCGGACGGCCTTCGCCGTGATGGAGCGGATCTTCGCCCAGTCGGGGTAGCCGGTGTTGATCAGCGGCGGGACGAACTGGACGCTCGTCACCTTCGCGTTCTTCACCCGCAGCGCCAGCGGCACCAGGTCCTTGAGCATGTCGCGCGGGATGTCGGTCCTGATCAGCTCCTTGGTGGCCAGCGCGATCCTGTTGAACCTGGTCAGGACCGTGGCCGGATCGGCCTGGTCGAGCAGCGCGCCGAGCACGCAGCGCTGGCGGCGCATCCTGGTGTAGTCGTCGCTGTACGTGCGCGAGCGGGCGTACCACATCGCGTCGGCGCCCTTCAGCTTGCGCGTGCCGGCCTTGACCAGGCCCTCGTTGTACTTGCCGAACACGACGTCCTGCTCGATCGTGAGCTTGATGCCGCCGATCGCGTCGATCAGCCGGGCGAAACCCCACATGTTGACCAGCGCGTACCAGTCGACCTTCAGGCCCAGCGTGTAGCCGATCGTGTCCATCAGCACCTTCGGGCCCTGGTGCTGCTTGCCGCCGAAGATCTCGGGATGCGCGTCGGAGTACTCCCAGACGCTGTTCAGCAGGTCGCTGCGGCCTCCGCCGGGGTCGGGAGGCAGCCGGAAGCCGGTCGGGAAGCGCTGCGCCATCGGCGTGCCCGGGCGGAACCTGACGTCCTCCAGGTTGCGCGGCAGGCTGATCAGGACGGTGCTGCCGGTCTTCACGTCCACGCTGGCCAGGTTCATGCTGTCGGTGCGCACGCCGATCCGGTTGTCGTCGGCGTCGCCGCCGAGCAGCAGGATGTTGACCCGGTCGCGGCCCGCCCAGGGGTCCTCCGGGCGTTCTGGGGAGCGCGCGACGGTCTCCTCGGGCTCGGTCGTGGGCTGGTCGAAGATGCTGTTGACTGTCTGCTGCCACGTCCAGACGTACTGCGTGACCACGCCGAACGGCAGCACCACGACGACGGCGAGCAGCCCGGCCAGCGCGCCCGTGACGATCTGCCCGCCCTGCGTGAGCCCCCCGGGACGCAGCACCACGAACGAGTGGACGATCACGGCGAACCACGCGACCCCGAGCACGGCGGAGCCGAGCGTGATCCCCGTCAGCCACGAGTTCTCGGTCAGCGACCCCAGCAGGTTGTCGGTGCTCAGGCCCACGGCGAGCAGCGCGAGCAGCAACGCCGCGTAGCCGGCGAGCAGCGCCAGCCCGGTCTTGCGCCATCCGGCGCGCAGGTGCGCGGCGCCCGGCGCCAGCGCCGACAGCGCGAGCCAGCCGAGAACCGCCCCGGCGCTCACCGGTTTCGTTGCCTGCCTCACGCCATCCCCGTTTCCCCGCGAACATCACAGTAGGCCGAATCGAGGCGGCAGCCTACGGAGCAAAAGCGAAATATGTCTTTATGGGAGGATGAACATCCGTAACCGAATAAGATTCGGTGCATGGCCTTCTCTGAGATCGACTAGAGCGCGGCAGGGCGCGCCGCCACCGTCACATTGAAGCGGCCTCAGCGGCTCAACGCCTTCACCTTTACGATGCGCAAACACTCGATCGACGCGTTCGGCTTCCCGATGAGGAACGGCGAGGCCGGGCTGCCGTCCTGGCCGGACAATCCCTATCGTGTCTAGCATGTACGAGATCACCGTTCTTCCCATGCAGTCCGACTTCGAGGGTGAGGTCGTCGCGACCCTCGTCTCCCGCAGGGCGGGTTCCCGCAGGGCGGTGCTCTACCTCCACGGATTCACCGACTACTTCTTCCAGGACCACCTGGCCGAGCACTACCTCGACCGCGGCATCGACTTCTACGCGCTCGACCTGCGCAAGTACGGCCGATCCCTGCTGCCGCACCAGACCAGGGGCCTGATCAGGAGCGTCACCGACTACTTCCCCGAGATCGACGAGGCCGTCCGCATCATCAGGCAGGACCACGACGAGCTCACCATCAACGCCCACTCCACCGGCGGGCTGGTCGCCTCGCTCTGGGCCGACCGCGTCCGCGGCAAGGGGCTGATCCAGGGGCTGGCGCTCAACAGCCCGTTCTTCGACCTCAACGTGCCCGCGCCGCTGCGCCTGGCCGCCGACCTGCTCAAGACGCCGCTCTCCTACACCCGCGCCGCGCTGCCGCTCGGCGGCAGCACCCTCTACGGTCGCACCCTGCACCGCTCCGAGCAGGGCGAATGGGACTACGACCTGGAGCTCAAGCCGCTGAGCGGCTTCTCCGTGCACGCCATGTGGCTCGCCGCGATCCGCCGCGCGCAGCGACGGCTGCACGCCGGGCTGTCCGTGGACGTGCCGGTGCTCGTGCTCGCCTCGGCCAAGGGGCTGCGCCTGCGCGACTTCGTCCCGGAGGCGCAGACGGCCGACCTCGTGCTCGACCCCCGGCACATCGCCCGCTGGGCCACCGCGCTCGGGCCGCACGTCACCTGCGTCCGCTTCGACGGCGGCCTCCACGACCTGGTCCTGTCGGCCGGGCCGGTGCGCAAGCAGGTGTTCGCCGAGCTGGACCGCTGGACGAGCGCCTTCGTCTACCAGGGGAACGAGAACAACCCGTAATAGGCCGCCGCCACCAGCAGCAGCCCGGTGCCGCCCAGCACCCCGGCGATGGCCACATGCTGCCAGCGCCCCGGGCGCAGGCCCTCGCGCAGCCCCACCACGACCGCCGCCACCGCCGTGACCTCCTGGACGAGCATCAGCACGGCCAGGACCCGCACCACCAGCCACCCGGCCAGCACCGCCGGCCAGGCGCCCGCCTGGTTCACCGAGAACAGCACCAGCAGCATGATGAACGCCGCCACCGAGGCCAGCAGGCCGAGTCCGGTCCACGCCATCCTGCGCAGCCTGCGCCTGATCGGCGGCCACAGCCGGGCGTTGGTCTCGGCCAGCGGCTGGCGCCCGCGCAGCCGCACCACCATCGCCGCGACCGGGCCCGCCACGTAGCCGACGGCGGCCAGGCAGATCGTCAGCCCGAGCATGGTGCCACCCGCGTACCAGGGGGCGGCGGGCACGTCGCTCGCCTCGAACCGCTGCACCGGGGTCGCGCCGGCCAGGTGCAGGACCGGTCTGGCCGTCTCCGGCAGGCCTCTGATCCAGTTGGCGAGCGTCTCCAGGTAGCCGTGCGTGAACGGGCCGCCGTTGACCCGCATCGCGTGGTCGCCGTGGTCCATGAACCGGATGGTGTAGCGGTCGTTGCCCGCCTGCGCCAGCGCCGTGGTGAGCGCCCTGGTGGACTCCACGAACGGGATGGACGGGTCCGTCGTGCCGTAGAAGGCCAGCACCGGCTGCCTGATCTGGCGCAGCGCCGGCATCGCGTCGTAACGCAGGAAGTTGAAGCCGACCCCGCCCATCGCCCTGGTCAGCAGGTCGCGCACGCCGATCGGCGCCCGCAGGCGCAGCAACTGCTCGTTCAGCGCCCAGGCGACCTGCCTGAGCGGGGAGACGTTCGGCGAGGACACCAGCACCGCGAAGCCGACGTCCGCGCTCTTGGCCGCCGCGATCGGTACCACCCAGCCGCCCTCGCTCACGCCCCATAACCCCGTGCGGGCCGGATCGACGTCCGGGCGGGTGCGCAGGTACTCGACCATGCGCAGCGCGTCGTCGGCGAGCAGGCCGAAGTCTCGTTCGCGAAAGTCGTAGCCGACCGTCCGCTTGTCGAACGCCAGCGTCACCACGCCCGCCTTGGCGAGGAACTCCGCCTGCGGCGTGAACTCGGTGCGCGAGCCGTTGCCCGACCCCGAGACGAACACCATCGCCGGATGCCGCCCGGGTGTCACGGGGGCGCGGACCGTCCCCTCCAGCCGCTGCCCCTCCGCCGGGAGCGAGATGTCCTCCTGGTGGACGGCGGCGGACGCCACCACCGGCCGGAACTCCTGCGGCGGCTGGGCCGGTAAGGACTGGAGCGCCGGGTCGGCCTGTAACAGCGGAGGATCGAACGCCGGCGGCAGCACGTACCCGACGCACGCCAGAGCCACCAGAACGAGACCGGCGGCGACAGTCAAGGTGCCACGACCCGTACGCATCGGCCTCCCCATGCGTGTTGGTTTGCCCGCCGATCAGCCACACTACTCCCGGCCCCCGGAAAGCACCGTGGCGTACGAGGCCACATTTGTCGGCGGGACCTGTTAGCTTCCTGCGACATGCGGATCCTGCACACCTCCGACTGGCACCTGGGCCGCTCGTTCCACCGTGAGAGCTTGATCGAGGGGCAGGCGGCGTTCGTCGACCACCTGGTCGAGACCGTCCGGGCCGAGCGGGTCGACGTGGTGGTGGTGTCGGGCGACGTCTACGACCGGGCGCTGCCGCCGGTCGACGCGGTCGCCCTGTGCGGTGAGGCGCTGCGCCGCCTGGTGGCCACGGGCGTGCGCACCGTGATGATCAGCGGCAACCACGACTCCGCCCGGCGGCTGGGCTTCGGGGCCGACCTCATCGACGCGGCCGGGGTCCACCTGCGCACCGACCCGTCCCGCGCGTGGGAGCCGGTGGTGATCGACGAGGTCGCCTTCTACGGGGTCCCGTACCTCGAGCCCGAGCTGGTCAGGGGGCCGTGGGAGCTGCCCGACCGCAGCCACACCGCCGCGCTCGCGCACGCCATGACGCGGGTGCGCG